>NZ_MJGC01000053.1 GCF_001746915.1 Desertifilum tharense IPPAS B-1220 | reverse complement strand
GGCTAGCCGTGCCATCGCCTTCATTAACAGTGACATCGCTAATTGAGAGTTGCGGTTGCTCGTCGTTATCGATAATGGTGACAGTTCCAGTCTCTTGACCTCGGCTGAGGGTAGCATTGGTGGGAGTTGAAAGTTGAACGCCGAAGCTTTCAGTCAGTTCGCTGAGGTTGTCGTCAGTAATGGCAACCTGAATGGTTTGTTGGGTCTGTCCTGGGGTAAAGGTCAGAGTGTTATTGGTAATGGGCGTATAGTCAGCAGAGGTGGCTGTACCTTCAACGGTGCTGTAGTTAACGGTGATGGTTTCGCTGCTGGGATTGGTTAAGCTGACAATTAGGCTAGCCGTGCCATCGCCTTCATTGACAGTGACGTTGCTAATTGAGAGTTGCGGTTGCCCGTCGTTATCGATAATGGTGACAGTGGCGGTGCTTTGTGCGCCGATAACTGCGTTATTGCTGGGATTAGCTAAACTGAGGGTAAACGTTTCGTCGCCTTCAAAGATGTCATCGTCGGTAATGGGGACGGTGAGGGTTGCTGTAGTTTGATTGGCAGCAAAAGTAATAGTTTGAGGTGTATTATCATAATCTTGACCTCCTGTGGCAGTCCCATCGGTGAATTGAACCTCAACGCTGGCTGGAAAAGTGGTTGCGCCCGTGCGGTTCAGAATGATTTCGGCGACCGGAACGCCAGCTTCATCGATCGTATAGTTCGCAGAGCTAAAGGTAATCGTGCTGTCGTCGTCTGCAAGGGTGACAGTGGTTGTGGTTGTGGTTCCTAACGTGTAACCTGTACCTGCGATGAGGGTAATGTTAATGGTTTCATCGCTTTCGACCTGGTTATCATCTAGGGGCGTAATACTAATTGTGGCAGTTGTTTCGCCTTCAGGAATAGTAACGCTACCCGATAAGGTTTCATAGTCAGTACCGTTAGTCGCCGTACCGTCTGTGGTGTAGTTAATGGTGATACCGCCTGCGGGGGCTGCTTGGCTGAGAGTCAGGACGACATTACCAGATGTGTTGGGTTCGCTGGCATTGGTGGTGGCGGTGATGTTGACGCTAGGGGCGGGAAGACCTGTAATGGTGCCGTAAACATCCCAGTTGTTTTGAGCCTCGCCAATGCCATTTTCTGCGGTATGACCTGTGGCATTACTTGCGGTGTTGTCTGTAAAGGTGGCAGAGATGGAAGTGACAGTTGGTAGAGTTGTGGGCATCCCTTGGTTATTGCCGTTGGAGTTGGTGAGGGATTGCATCGCGAAGATGGCACCACCAAGTCCCTGACCATTTTGGTTCCCCGTCCCACCTGTAGCGGTGTTATTGCTGAAGGTGGTTTCAGAAAGCGTCAAGCTGCCACTGCGGATAAAAATGGCACCCCCCATCCCGGCACCGCCGCCGCTGCCGTAGCCGCCGCCGAAGCCGCCGCTGCCGAAGCCGCCGCCGTAGCCGCCGTTGCCGCCGCGAGCGCCGAAGCCGCCGCCGCCGCCGTAGCCGCCGTTGCCTCCGTTGCCTCCGTTGCCTCCACTGCCGCCTTTGCCGTAGCCTCCGTTGCCTCCGTTGCCGCCGCCGCCGCCGAAGCCTCCGTTGCCGCCGTTGCCTCCGTTACCTCCACTGCTGCCGGGAGCGCCGAAGCCGCCGTTGCCGCCGCCGCCGCCGAAGCCTCCACTGCCTCCGTTGCCTCCACTGCCGCCGGGAGCGAAGCTTCCGCCGTTGTTTCTGCCGCCAAAGCCACCGTTGCCGCCGAATCCGCCACCACCACCCCCACCACCACCGCCGTTGCCGCCGTTGCCTCCACTGCCGCCGGGAGCGCCGAAACTGCCGTCGCCAAACCCCCCGCCGTAGCCTCCGTAGCCTCCGTAGCCTACAAAGTCGCCTTGACCGCCGAAGCCGCCTTTGCCGCCATTGCCACCGTTGCCACCGCCGAAACCGCCGCCGCCACTGTGGTAGCTGCCGTTGCCACCGATCGCTCGGTTCGCATTAAACGTACTATTGCTAACAGTAACCGTGCCATCGTAAACAAACAGCGCACCACCCATCCCGGCACCGCCACCGCCACCAGGAAGTCCTTGGGAAAGACCATTAGCAAAAGTGAGGTTATTGAAGTTGACTGTGCCACTTTTGACAAAAAAGTGTCGATAGGCATTGCCGCCATCGAGGGTAAAGCCGCCACCGTTAATGGTCAGTTCGACATCTTCTTGAATCAGCGGCAACAGCCCCGACAGGGTAAAGCCTTGCTGAATGTTGATGATATCGGCAGTCCCGTTAGTATTTGCAGTGGTAATTGCAGCACGGAGTTGGTCAAAGTTGCTAACATCATGAATCGTTTCAATGCGAATGATATCCATTAGTGGTTAGTAGTTAAAGAAGGGTGAACAAACCAAAAAAACGAAAATTGAACAAAGCCAAGCCTAAAACTCGGCAAGCTTGCCAGGTTACGGCGTACCGTACAGCGAACCTGAACGGACGAAGGGTAAATGGGGTCTTGATGAAGGTGTAGATGCCGCAGGGGATAGCGTTGAAACTTCTGGGGAAACTCCCGACTTTGCAGGTGGCACTTGGGTAATGTCGCGACCAAGCAAACGCAGGGATAAGCGTGACAACCGTTGGCTTTGGCGAAACTGTTCGAGCAGTATGGCGTGAATATGCAGATCGATAAATTGCTGGCGCTCTCTATCGAACACGTGCTGGGCAAGAACCCCTTCGCAGTTGAATCCCAAACCCTTTAATCCCTGTTGGGCGATCGCGTTGTAGCCATAGGTATAGGCATACAGACGATTAAGACCGTATTGGTTAAATCCCAAATCCAACAGCATCAAACTCGCTTCAAGACCATAGCCGCTAAAGCGATGAGCAGGATCGAATAGACCGATCAGAAATTCAGCCCGACGATGCAAGGGGGCATAATCTGCTAAAGCGGCTAAACCAATAACCCCGTGAGTGTGGTGAACTAAAACCCCATCGAGATAGAACAATTGTTGCGGGGGTGTTTGCAGGCGCTGTTGGATTTGCTGACGCAGTTGTGCTTCGTTGTTGGGAAAATCGTTGAGACGAAACAGTCGCATGAACTCGCGATTTTGATACATCTGTGCCATCAACAAAGGGGCATCCTCTGGCAGAACCCGCCGAAAGGTTAGGGAACGCCCGCGATGGAGAATGAGGTCGATTCCCGGTGGGGTAGAAATTTGCACGCGCTTAACTCCCCAATAAACCGGGATAGAACAATTCGTAAAACCAGCGGTAGTTCGACTTCAAATCGGCTTCAATTCGGGCCGAAATCTGTCGCCGCTGCGGTGGCTGAATCTGCGGATAAGTGCGATGGGGATATTTGAAGCGGTAGTAACTATCGGCTTCCGATGGGCGCACAGTCAGGTTTTGGGGGTTGATTTCGTAGGGGGCGACGCCTAACCAGTGGAAGATATTCTTCATCACTTCAACAGGTTCGCTCATTAAATGCTCGAACACGACGAAAAACAACCGTTGCTGTTGCTCGACAGGTCGGTCTTGTACAGATTGAAGGCTCTGCAAAGGTCCACCGACAACGCCAGTGGGAGCAAAGAGTTTTTCTGCACGAGTGTAGGGTGAAAGATTGGCTAAATCGTCAGGAAAGTCTAACCATACGGTTTTCTGGTGTTGGGCTTCAATTGAACCGAAAACTTGACCTAACTCTCGCACGCAAACCAGCATTTTGACTTCGGGGTCGAGTTCTAGGGCGAGTTCAATTTGATTGAGCCAACCGCGATGTTTATCGACAACTACAGAACAAGAGGTATCTTGCCACCAAGCAGCCGCAAAAGCTCGACAGGAGCGCTGCAAGCGGGCATAGTTGAGTTCAAATTCACGATCGAGTTGGGCTAGGAAAAACTCGTTATCGCTGAGATGGGCGCGTAAGGATTGTAACGCCCCGAATAAAGGCGAACTCATGCCATTGGTATCAATGTCAGGATGTTCGGCGAGGAGTTGACACAGCAGAGTTGAGCCTGAACGGGGCAGCCCGGTCACGCAAGCTAATTTTGACTTGGACATACTCAGAATTTAAATCGGGCGGCTAAGAAGATTTAATGGGAAAGAAATGAGTGAATTCCTTGAGGAGAGGGCAAAAATATTGAGCTTCCAAAGTATAGCCAGTGATATAACCCAGTAAGCTCAGTGAAATTACGTAATGTGGGATTTGAATGGCGCTGACAAGCAAGTCTTTAGCACATTGATTCAGTGTAAATACGGTTGCACTCCATTCAAAGAAAAATAGAGACTCTTCAATAACTCTCTATCTTAGGGTAGATGCCTTCGCTCTTAATTGAGTATAAGCGATTGCTATTTCAACAGGGTACCTGGGAGTGTAATGATTTGTTGAAGTTGCTGGGGCAAAGAGTAACAGAGGCGTGAATTTATCTTGAATCTCTAAGCGTCTGGTTGGGGCAATGGTGAACGCGAGCGAGCGGATCGTTGAGGGTAAAGAGTGCGATCGCGCCTTTGACAGCATCACCTCAGTCAACTTATCTTTATGCGTGTAGGCGATCGCACCAATCAACCTTTACCCACAAAAAAGCTTGCTGAGTGCAAGCTTTCAACAGAGTTTAAGGGTGGGCTGTGGTTAATTTAAACCCACATTGACATTGACTAAACTTTCGGTTAATTGATCTGGAGTAATACCCACCACAATCCCTAAAATCTGATTTTGTCCGAGTGAAATTGCGGTATTCCCATCCATTAAACTCAACGTCAGGTTACTCGGATTGATACCCCCAGTTAATCCAATTTGGTCAATTCCCAGTTCAAAGTCCATAATTAGATCGGCGGTTTCCAGGTTGACTGCGGCTGTCGAAGTTCTTAGGACAAACACATCTGCACCCGCACCACCAATCAGGGTATCGCCACCCAAGTCACCGCTAAGGGTATCATCGCCATCGCCACCGATGAGCAGATCGAATCCTTTACCACCCCAGAGGATATCGTTACCTGTCCCTCCTAATAGGGTATCCTGACCGCGATTGCCTAACAGCGAATCGTCACCCGCCCCACCATCGAGGTAATCGTTATCTTTACCGCCAAACAGGGTATCGTTACCACCATTACCAAATAGATAATCTTTCCCCTGGTTGCCATGAATCCAATCATGACCGCTACCCCCGTTAACGGTATCATCACCTTGTAGGGCTTCGACGCGATCGCCCCCATCATTCAGCGTTACTCGATCGTTTCCTGGGGTAAAGCCGATCCTGGGGTTAGAAAGGGATACCAGAGTCGGAATAGCGCGAGGAGTCAAGGGAGGTAACGAACTGTCGCCAGTCGTTTTTTCGTCATTATGGGGATGAGTTAAGTCTAATTCGCTGTCGGTGAAACCGCCTTCAGAGGGTGGAATAACAGGCGCACTTCCCTCATCAGAGGGTGGGATAGTAGGCGAATGTTCTTCGGAAGGTGGGATAACAGGCGCACTTCCCTCATCAGAAGGTGGAGTAGGAGGGGTGCTATCTTCTTCAGAGGGTGGGATAACAGGCGTACTCTCCTCATCAGAGGGTGGGGTAGGAGGGGTGCTATCTTCTTCAGAGGGTGGGATAACAGGCGTACTCTCCTCATCAGAGGGTGGGGTAGAAGGGGTGCTATCTTCTTCAGGAGGAAGTGCGATCGCTACAGTCTTGAAATTCCAAGCCGTTGCGCCGCTAATTCCAGCAAAACTGTTACCTGCTAAGTCTTGAATAGCACCCCTGGTAATTTCAAGGTAATAGTGGGTACCTTCCGTTAAATCAAGGGTTGGGTTAAGGGTAACGGTATTGTCACTAATACTGATGCGGGTGGAGGCGATATCTAGGGTTTCGACAATAGAGTTATCTGAAACGCTTCTGAGAAAAATATTACCCGTACCTTTTCGGATAGCTTCGCTGAATTCCACTACTAGACTAGGATTGAGGGTAACTTCTACTGCATTCTCTGCGGGAGTAAAACCGATGGCGGTGGGTGGTGTGTTGTCGAGAGTATAGGTTTGGTTGAGGGTTGGTAGGCTGTTAGACAGCGGGTTTCCTGCAAGGTCGGTAATATTTTGTCCGATTGCTAAGGTGAGGCCAATAGTACCGTTAAGGTTAGTAAGGTTGTCTCCAGAAATGGCGATATCGTAGGTTGAGGGATTGACGGGGGTGAATGCAATCGCTATCCCCGTGCTACCGTTAACGATAAAGTCTTCTGAGTCTACGTTCTCAACGGCTTCGCTGAAGTTAACCCGGAAGATGAGGTTATCTGCGTTCGTGAGTTCCTGGGCGTTCTCTTGACGGATAATGCTGATAATTGTGGGGGGAGTGATATCTGCAATCCGAGTTAAAGGCGTTGCAGTCGTATTAAGGTTTCCTGCACTATCTGTTACTCTAGCTTCACTAATTTCTACAATAACTTCCCCGTCGGTGTTTGGCGTGACTTCAAAAAGGTAGGTTTGAGCATTCACAACCGTTAAGTTAGCCGCTATCCCGTTCGTTACTGTAATATCCGCTAACTCAAAACCGATGATAGTTTCGCTAAAGGTGGCAGTAACGGGAAATGAACCTTTAATAATATTATCGGTGTTGCTCGTTAAAGTAACGGTGGGTGGGATATTGTCAATTGGGCTATACGTGAGGATAAAGTTATCAATCGCAAAACTGTCTCGATTATTACTTCCGCTACTGGCTGAGAGTGCGGCAATTCTAATTTGAACGGGGTTGGGTTGATTATTAATCTCTGTGCCAAAGGCGGAAAGTCCAGAACCTGTAGATAGCAAGGTACTCCCAAAAACACCCGGATCGCTATAAGTTCCAAGGGGAACAAACGCATTTTGGTTGCCAACTCGATAATCGATTGTCCAGGTGGTTGAACGAGGTTGAACATTCAACATTTGAGCTTCAAAAGATAGGCTAAAATCTTGAAACCCTAGGGTGTTTTGAAGGGAGAAAACAAAAGAAGCACCCGGATCGCCAAACTCCCTTGTCTGACGAATACCAAGGGCGCGATCGCTCTCAGCGCTTTGCAATGCTGGCGTGGCATTTGCCGCTAGTCCACTATTATAAGAAGCAAGGTTTTTGAATCTTCCGGCGTTATCTGCCCAAGACGTAGGTGAGGGGTTAAAATCCTGGTTTGTCCCTAAAGAGGTAGGATTAGAATTTGTATAGATTCCCCATCCCGTAGGTAATTCTGAACCTATTGTATTGAAGGTTTGGGAATAGCTTGTTGTTCCGGGCAGAATCTCAAATACCATGAGAATTAAAACGCCTTGAAGTAAGATTTGAATTTAACTTAAGGGAACAACAAAGGGCAACCGAGAAAACCAAGAAAATACTGAAAGACAAGAGTTATAAATCAGTAAAAATACGGTTGAAATTCATGAAAATTGCTCGATCGAGCGATACTTGGGGGTAGAGGCGTTATGATTTCACGTAGGACAATCAATATTTATTGAGGCAAGATACCGTAGTATGTCATGATGGATTGCGATTGCTGGGATGATGGGTAAAAGATGAATGCATCGATCTTAAGTATTGCAATCCTCTCTCTGGCGATTTGGATTGGGCTATTCTGTTTTCGGGGTAGGTTCTGGCAATGTCAACCGCAACTCGAACAAGCGGTACCGCATCCAGAGTTAGTAAGTCTTCCGAGGGTTTGTGTAGTTATTCCGGCGCGCAATGAGGCGGAGACGATAGGGGAGACAGTGCGATCGCTCTTACTCCAAGATTACCCCGGAGAGTTGACAATTATCCTAGTAGACGATCGCAGTACGGATGGTACCGCAGAAGTCGCCAAAGCCACCGCCGCCGCCTTGGGGAAATTATCGCAACTCCAAATTATCCTCGCCGAACCCCTACCCCCCGGTTGGTCTGGTAAACTGTGGGCAATGCAGCAAGGGGTGAATTTTGCTCAAAATTATGCACCCGATTATCTCTTATTCACTGATGCAGATATCGGTCACGATCCGGCAAACTTGCGACGATTAGTATCAAAAGCAACACAAGATAAGCTCGATTTAGCCTCAGTGATGGTGCGCTTGCGGTGCGAAAGTTTCTGGGAGAGGCTGTTAATTCCCGCCTTTGTCTTCTTCTTCCAGAAACTCTATCCTTTTCAATGGGTGAATGCCCCCAGTAACCCCACGGCGGGGGCGGCTGGAGGCTGTATTTTAATCAAACAAACGGCTTTAGAACGAATTGGCGGTTTAGAGTGCATCCGTCAAACCTTAATTGATGATTGTGCGTTAGCCTTAGCCGTCAAATCTTCAGCACCGGGGGCTAAAATCTGGTTAGGCTTAAGCGATTTAACCCGGAGTTTGCGCCCCTATAATTCTCTACAAACTATTTGGGATATGGTGGCGCGAACTGCGTTTACCCAATTGCAATACTCGCCGCTTTTGTTATTGGGAACCGTATTGAGTATGACCCTAATCTATCTGGTTTCCCCTTTGGCCGTAGGATGGGGAATGATTGCCGGAGATTGGACAATTGTGCTGGTGGGTTTAGCTGGGTGGTTGTTACTCAGTAGCGCCTATATCCCCACCCTGCGCTTTTACCATCAATCGCCAGCTTATAGTTTATTGTTGAGCGCGATCGCCTTTTTGTACACCCTGATGACGATAGACTCCGCTTTGCGCCATTGGCAAGGACGCGGTGGCGCTTGGAAAGGTCGCGTGTATGCCAAACCTTGATTTAGCGGGGTAAAGCAATGGGGGCAATATACTGCGAATTCGCCCGCACATAGCATCCTTGGCTGGTTAACATCCAGGGCGCGCCATTGGACATTGTAATCGCATTGACGCCGCGCAATTCAGCGGAAATCTCATCGCGTCCCGCCCGATAGACTGTTTTAATCGGCCCATTGGGTTGAACGCGACAGTTTAATTCCCCATCCGCAGACGTGACGCGCCATTTCGGCCAAGTGGCTAAACCCGCAGTTTGGGTCATCCAAGTATCGGCAAGGCGGGCGGTATAATCGCCATTACGGTCTGGTCGAGGCAGGGGTTCAGTTAAATTCAGGCTAAAGGTTTGCCCAACAGAAGCACAAGGTCTGCCACCTGTAACTCGCCAAGTCACTTGGGCGCTATAGTTAGCAGAACGGGGAACGGGTTGTCTGACGATGGTAATATTTCCGGTACAAGCATCTCCAGCCCTAGGGCCGAGGGTTTGTTCGTGGAAGGTGCCTTCATAACGATAGCTGTTGCCGTTAGATTGGGCGCTAGTAATGGTAATATCGCCTAAAATGCTGCGACCATTGATTTCGGTAAAGTAGAAGCTACCCGTTCCAGTTCTGCCTTCATTGAGAACGACAGCGGTTTTGCCAGTAGAACTGGTGTAGGTGGTGGCGCTGGCGGGGGTTGCACTGACGATTAAACCAAGGCTGAGAACAGAGAGGAAAATAGCGGCTAATTTTGATTGCATGATGGTGTCCTTGCATTCGATACTGCTAAGTTAGCTACAGGCTAAACGAACAATGCGATCGCGCTGACACAATAAAAAGTGTCCTTCATGCTTTCGGGTGAGGGGTCGCCAAAAAAAATAGAGACGTAGCTAGCTGCGTCTCTTTTATACCTGGTTGACTGACAAAACTCTTTTGCCCTCATCCCCAACCCTTCTCCCATTGGGAGAAGGGAGTCAATGAGCGATGAGCGTTCCCTCTCCTATGGGCTACCGTGTATACACATCTAGTGTAAGAACCCTAAATCTAATTGAGATCCCCCTAAATCCCCGCGCTGACGCGCCGCTGCGCTAGAAGTAAGGGGGACTTTGATTCCGGTTCCCCCCCTTTGTAAGGGGGGCTAGGGGGGATCAAAACCTTGTAGAACAATACTAGAAAACTTATGTATACACGGTAGCTCCTAGGGGAGAGGGCTAGGGTGAGGGGAGTTCGGACAACACCCTAATCAGATTTGTCAGTCAATTAGCTTCTATACAAAGAATAAGCTCCCTATTTATGGCGAATCATCTCGTAAATTTCTAGATAATCCTTCGCGGGATAATGCCACGAGTAATCGTAATCCATCCCTTGCAGTTGCAGCCTTTGGAAAGCATCCGGCGCGTTGTACCATAAGTCAATAGCCCGATTCATCGCTGATTCTAGGGCAGAATAATCGGATTGGTAGAATACAAAGCCGTTGCGCTGTTCCGGTAAATGGTCGGTGTCGTAGTCGTAGTCAAACACTGTATTCACCAAACCGCCAACCCCCCGGACAATAGGCACGGTTCCATACTTCAAACCAATCATCTGCGTTAGCCCGCAGGGTTCAAAGTTACTGGGAACCACAATCATATCTGCCCCTGCATAAATCAGGTGGGAAAGTTCCTCATTAAACCCAATTTCTAAATGCACGTCAGGGTTATCGTTGAGGAATTGCTTCTCGTGCCAGAAATGCTCGTTAATACTGCGTTCTGTCGCCGAACCGAGGAGAACAAATTGTGCCCCTCTTTGTAAGGCATGATAAATCGCATGGTGGACTAAATGCACGCCTTTTTGGTCATCCAATCGCCCAATAAAAGCAAGCAAGGGTTTATCCCCCTCCCGCAGTAACAGCCGTTCGCGCAACGCCTGTTTATTCTTCGCTTTTCCTTCTAAGTCTTTAGCTGTAAAGTGATGGGGGGTATAGCGGTCAACTTCTGGGTTCCAGAAATCGCAGTCAATACCGTTGAGAACCCCTTTAAACTTGCTTTGATGTAAGTGTAAGGTATGACCCAACCCGTAGCCAAAGGTGCCGTGATGCGCTTCCCAGGCGTGATGCGGGGAAACGGTGGTGACGTAGTTAGCGTAAACGATCGCCCCTTTCATCAGGTTGAGGGCGAAGGGGTTGAAGTTATCTCGCAAAACATGATATTGGAAATAATATTCAGATCGATGCAGCCCTGTAGCCGTCAGAATTTCCTTACCTGTAATCCCTTGATGCTTAAAGTTGTGGATGGTATAGCAAACCCGCTGATTACTCATCCCGTGATACTGGTAAATTTCGTATAACAGGACGGGGACTAATCCGGTTTGCCAGTCGTGACAATGGATAACATCGGGGCGCTTATTGCTTTTGAGGAGGAATTCTAAGGCAGCTTTGCTGAAGAAGGCAAAACGCAGGGTATCGTCATCGCAACCATAATAACAACCCCGATTGAAGAAGTTGTCTTGACTGTGGGGTTCAATAAAGAAGCACACTCTACCATGAACCCAACCGCAGTAGACCGAGCAGTGAACTTCACCATCGTACCAAGGCACCCACAGATCGCGATAGGCGTCATGCAGCCCCCAGATATGGTCGTATCTCATGCAGTCGTATTTGGGGAGAATCAGTTCAACGGTGTTTCCCCGGTTCTCTAATTCCCGGCTTAAGCCATAAACAACGTCGCCTAAACCTCCTGCTTTAATTACAGGGGCGCATTCTGAGGCGATTTGTACGATATACATCTTTCCTCCTTGCTGTCAAAATAGTTTTCTTAACATTTCACAAAAGTATACAGTCAAGTTGAGGAGAATTTCTCGGCCATCCGTTAGGTTTGCGATCGCAGATAAGGCCCAAAAAAAAGGGGCCTGACCCCCCTAAAGTTGTTTCTTAAATTGGGTCAACCGCCGCAGCCACCACAACCGCCTCCGCAACCGCCGCCGCCTCCTCCACAGCCGCCTCCGCCTCCGCAACTGCTGCAACTGCTGCCGCTATAGCTACTAGAAGAAGTAACTGTGCGAGGGTAGAAGAAGTTATATAAGTCTGACCAATCAACGGCTAAGGCTACAGGACCGTTGATGGCAAAGGCAAAGAGGTCTGGTTGGGGGTTCGCGGCGTATTCGGTTCTGAGTTTATCTAATAAAGTATCGCCGGAAGGACGCCGAGTCAGGGGAAGACGCAAGAAATATATGCCGAGGATGAGTGTTAGGAAGCATAACATCACCAAGTAATCGACGGGTCTAGACCTGGCAAGACCGATAAAGATTTTACTCGCGCCAAAGAGTAAGGTAAGACCGATGGGAATGGCAGAGGTAAAGGCGATCGCAACTGCCTGTTGGGGGTTAAAAACTAAGCCTAGCTTTTCAAGGCGTTGGGCGATCGCATCAGTTGCATCCCTTGAGAACGATTGAATATGCCACAGTTCTCCCCGATCGTGGGTGAGTTCTACAATCAGTTTTTCTAAAGGATGGCTATTTTCCGGTAAGTCTTGTTCGACTTCTAGGCGTCTGCCATCAACATCGACTTTGAGATATCCTTGTTGCACCAAATGCGCGATCGCCGTCTCCACCGTTCGTTTATGTCCCTGGGCGAGATAAGCGATGTCGTAGGGATCGAGGTTAGGAATGGGTTGCGGCGAATGTAAATGTATCAATAACCAGCGCCACACCCAAGCTAAAGCAAAGGCTAGACCTGCAACCCCAATATAAAGTAACAAAAACTTCGGCCCAGGAAGGTTGAGGGCATCATTTAAGAGGGGGATACCTGTGTTAGGCTGACAGGCGGTGAGGGTAAAGGCGATCGCAAAAAGCCCCACCCCAAGCGGGAATTTTCCGGCAAAACTCCGCTTTTTCTGGGGAGACAGGCATACAGTCCAGATATCCGCCGGGGGAGTTTCACCAAAGAAAGCCTGATAGCTATTTAAGGTGCGATCGTACCAGTCTGCAAACTTATCAACCTCCTGGCGTCCACCTTGGGAGGGTTCGTGATGAAAGTCTTTTTGGAGAATCTTGGGGCAAAATTCCCCCCAGTAGGAACGCGTGTAAATTAGGTGGAGGTGCCAAACTTGGTCGATGGGTTTGGGGGGTGAAACGGGATGTCCGGCTGCAACCGCGAGAAAGGCGAATTTCTTATATTCTGCGATCGCCCTTTGCGTATACTCTGCACTCCACTGATTTTCCCTGGCTAGCCGCTGGCTAAACGGATAGGTCGCTGCTGGTTCGTCTAGGGCAAAATCTTGAATGCGTTGATAGAGTTCCATTTGCTGAAGGTTCATATCTCGATCCTCCAAAAGCTAGGGTTATTGAATTAAACACCAAGAGGCTTGAGGATTTCTGAGGGCGATCGCTTTTTGTATGTTTCGACACCTAACTCACTGAAGAGATTAAGAACTTGTTAAATCTCTAGAGGCCAACCCAAAATCGCAGATAACTTTGGATTTCAAGATACCTCCTAACTGCGTCTTTAGCCCCAAGCCAGACTTGGGGTTTATTCTTAGTAATGAAAGGATCGAGGCAACTAGGGCGTGTGTTTATGGAAATTCAAATTCAAATTCCTGACGGGGTTGCCCGCGATTTACAGGCAAAATGGGGCGATCTAGAGCGAAAACTACTGGAAATTATGGTGGTTGAAGCCTATCGAGAAGGGGCAATGAGTACAGGCAAGGTGCGAGAGTTACTGGGGTTATCAACCCGACTGGATGCCGATGCTTTCCTGAAGGCTAAAGGGGTATATCTTAATTATGACGAAGCCGATTTTGAGCAAGATATGCTGACTATGCAGCACTTAGAGGAAGAGGGCAAGTTGAGACCTGTATGATTGTTGTTTCAGATACGTCGCCCTTGTGCTACCTTCTGTTAATCAATCTAGTTGAGCTATTACCGCAACTGTATGGGCGGGTTATTATTCCTCAAAGTGTTTGTACCGAGTTACTCAATTCAGATGCACCAGTAGTAGTCAAACGTTGGATGGCTTACCCACCTGATTGGTTAGAAATCCAATCTGTTACCGAAGAGATTGACAGGGCTTTAAATGACTTGGATCTAGGAGAACGAGAAGCGATCGCCCTAGCAGAACAATTAAAGGCAGATCTCGTTTTATTAGATGATAGGGCTGCAAGACAACTTGCACTCAAACGAAATCTGTCTATTATTGGAGTTCTCGGAATTTTGGGGACTGCCGCCAAACGGGGTTTGATTAGCTTTCCAGACGCGATCGCCCAATTGCAGCAAACAACATTTCGAGCTTCTCCTCAGCTAATTGAGAGACTTCTGAAGGAGTTTCAGGGCGAACAATGAAGAGGGTTGAGTTTTAGCTTCTGTGTAGCAGCGTGCTGAGTAGATACTTTGCGATATTAAAAAAGACAGTTGACAACACTAGCTATCAACTGTCTTTTTAACGATTAACTGTTTTAGACCTTGGCGTCTTCTTTAACCAACTTATCCCAACCCAGATCCTTAAGAGAATTGTTGCGGCGTAGGGGGCGCGTGACCAACTCTAGGATATCGCGGGCATTGGTGAAACCGTGGATTTGGGCAAAGGTGAACTCAACCGACCACTTGGTATTAATTCCCCGCGCCTCTAAGGGGTTTGCGTGGGCCATTCCGGTAATTACCAAATCGGGCTGCATTTCGTGAATGCGTTGCAGTTGATTGTAATTATCGGGTTTTTCGATAATTTTTGGTAGAGGCGTTCCCATTTCTTGACAGGTTTTTTCGAGTAGCGCCAACTCTGCACCCTGGTAGCGCTTATCCATATAGGGAATGCCAATTTCTGGGACAATCATCCCGCAGCGAATTAAAAACCGCGCTTGGGAGATTTCCAGTAAATTATCGCCCATGAAAAATACCGTCTTGCCGCGAATAATCTGGAGATAGTCTTCTAAACTCTCCCAAATTTGTTGTTCGCGTTCGGCTAAACCTTGGGGTTCAATATTGAACACCGAACAAATCTTTTCAATCCAAGCGCGAGTCCCATCCGGGCCAATGGGGAACGGCGCGCCAATTAACTTGCACTTGCGACGGCGCATTAACGTGGTTGCAGTTCGCGATAAAAAGGGATTCACCCCCGCCACATAGTACCCTTCTTCAACAACGGGTAACTCCGTGTAGCGCTTGGCAGGTAGCCAACCGGAAACCTTGATCCCTTGTTTCTTCAACTCTAGGGTGAGTTGCGTCACCACCGGATCGGGCAAAGAACCGAATAACACCAGCGGGGGATGATCGCGATATTCCGATTCTTCTTGAACGACTTCTTCTTTCTTTTTACCGAAGTTCAGCAGCTTTTGAATGGCATTGCGATCGCTACTTTCTTTTGCTTCTGCAACCGGGGCCTGACTGGGACACCGGGCCGCCATTGCTGCGAGGACGGTATCTTCCCCTTGGGTAAAGGCATAATCTAGACCGTTGGCACGCGCAACCACAATGGGGATACTGAGTTCGGCTTCGAGTTTGGGGGCTAGACCCTCCAAATCCATTTTAATGATCTCGGTGGTGCAGGTGCCGATCCAGACGATGACGCTAGGATTGCGATCGCGCTTAATCTGCAAGCACAGCCGCTTCAACTCTTCATAATCGTTGAGTTGTGCGGAAATATCCCCCTCTTCCAACTCCGCCATTGCATAGCGCGGTTCGGCAAAAATCATCACCCCCATCGCATTCTGGAGGAAGTAGCCGCAGGTTTTTGTCCCAATCACCAAAAAAAAGCTATCTTCAATCTTTTGGTACAGCCAAGCCACGCAGCTAATCGGGCAAAAGGTGTGATAGTTGCCAGTTTCGCATTCAAAGGTGAGTGATTGTGGTTCTTGTGCAACAGTCATAGAAAAATGGTGTCTCCGCTAAAAGTCATTCGATTCCTGAGAATCGGGTAATAGGCGCGTTTCGTTTTCGGGCGTTGATATAGAACTGACAGGAACAGAGGATTGTTTATTGAGTTCTTTTTCGGGGTCGAAGTTTAACCCCAAAACTTCTACTAGCGCGTCCTCGTCTGAGTTGAGTTTGAAGAACGGCACCATCAGATTCCCTAATTTTGGTTCTAGGGCGTTCACCACCCCCAGTAACAGGGAAGATACAGGCCGCCGACCGCCATCGGGCGTTACTTCCGAACGGACTTCCATTTGCAAAATCAACCAGGGACGATTGGTTTGGTAGTAGTCCAGCCACTTTTGGCGAATTGCCGCCGTAAAGTTATCAAAGAAAGCCATATTCACGATTCCGTTACATCCGTGCTAATAGAACCAACATCAAGGCACAATCAGTGCGATGATACTGCCTTTCGCACATCGGCAACAGAGGAGAAATGGCGGATCTATGCCTAAACCATCATTAAATCGAGTTCTTCTTCTTGAGTCTTGGCGGCCGTTTGGGGAGGATTGAGGTAAAAGTCGGATAATAAGGAGAATAAATCGCGATCGGGGGAATCTTGAGGAACGACGCCTTCAGGACGCGAAAGAATTTGATCGGCAATGTTGAGGTAATAGTCGCAAACCGGCAGCAGAGAAGGATCGGTTTCAGCCATTTCAAAGATAGTTTTACCTTTGACGCGGGAAACGCGGATATCTTCAATCAGGGGTAAAATTTCTAAAACGGGCATGGGAACGGCTTCGATGTATTTATCGATTAAGTCCCGTTTGGAGGTGCGGTTGCCAATTAACCCAGCGAGGCGCAAGGGGTGAGTCCGGGCTTTTTCGCGCACGGATGCTGCAATGCGGTTGGCTGCAAACAGGGCATCAAAGCCATTATCGGTGACAATCATGCAATAGTCGGAGTAGTTGAGGGGGGCCGCAAATCCGCCGCACACTACGTCACCCAGGACATCGAATAGGATCACGTCGTATTCGTCGAAGGCATTCAGTTCTTTAAGGAGTTTGACGGTTTCGCCGACAACATAGCCGCCACAGCCTGCACCGGCGGGAGGACCGCCTGCTTCAACGCAATCAACGCCAGCATAGCCTTTGTAAATGACATCTTCAGGCCAGACATCTTCGTAGTGGTAGTCCTTTTCCTGAAGGGTGTCGATGATGGTGGGAATTAAAAAGCCTGTCAGGGTAAAGGTGCTGTCGTGTTTGGGGTCGCAACCAATTTGCAGGACTTTTTTACCGCGTTTGGCTAAGGCTGCGGAGATGTTGCAACTGGTTGTGGATTTGCCGATGCCGCCTTTTCCATAAACTGAAAGTTTCACGCTGGGTTCTCCTATCGTTGCGTTTTAAATCTGAGGGTCTAGAGGGTTTTGTCTGTCCAATCGCATTATTGACGAACTGCTGGCGGAATGAAAGGGGCAGACAATCTAGAATTGGTCGGAATTTGGCTGATTTGAGCGAATTTGATAGATTTTTGAATTCTAGTCCTTGCGAATCTCTACAGGAGCGCTATAAAAGATTTTATTTATATTTAGAGTACGCTTTTTATAAAAGTTGGAACAAAACACAAAAAGCTAAAACCCACGAATTCAGCGCTAGCAACCCCTGAGTTTAGGGGCGATCGCACTCTATCTTGAGTACAAATACCTGAGCGCGATCGCCGAATCTACCCATCCTCAACCCACCGGCAGATCCCCACACCCTAGCCACTCTTATGAATGTTAAAAATCATCAATTTTTTAGTGCAAAGTTCCGAGTGGGAACAGAGTGCTGAGTGTAAAGTGCTGAGTGCTTCTCTAAGTGCTGAGTGTAAAGTGCTGAGTGCTGAGTGGGAACAGAGTGCTGAGTGTAAAGTGCTGAGTGCTGAGTGGGAACAGAGTGCTGAGTCTGAGGTTTCCCAACAGGAAAGTCATCCCCCCACCTCCTTATCTCCTCAACTCCCAACTCCCTTCTTTCCCCAACCCCTAACTCCTAACTCCCAACTCCCTTCTTCCCGCTACGTCAACTTCCGATAGTCGCTAATCAAATTCGCGATCGCCTTAAACTGAAAATTGTTAGCCAGACCTTCTAGGGCGTGACGCAACGGTAACTCTGAGTCGGGGATTTGTTCTAAAAGCTGCAAAACTACCTCATAATCGCATAGTCGGCTGGCTTGATAGAGTTGATTGAGCCATTCCGCAGACATTGCGCCTAGACTGGCGGCATCTAGGGGAAGCATTTCGAGTTGCGATGTGACTCCCCCTATACTGGAGTCCTCCTCTGCATACACATAGCGCACCCCCAAATATTCGGTCAGCTTGGCAAAGACGAGACGATCCTGAAGGGGTTTGGTGAGATAATCGTTGCAACCCGACGCTAAGGCCGATGAGCGATCGCTCACAGAAGCCTGAGCCGTTAGCGCCACAATAATTGGAGATTGACCTTTGAGAGTTGAGCGAATCCTTTGCGTTACCTCGTAGCCATCGAGATCTGGCATCCGAATATCCATCCAGATTAAATCGGGTTGCCAACTTTCCCAAAGGGCTAATGCTTCCGATCCGCTACTGGCTTGATTGACTTGGAAGCCCAAATCTTGGAGAATCTTGACCAATAGGAAGCGGTTTTCAGCGTTATCGTCTACAACCAATAGCCGATAGGCGGGTTGATCGGGGGCTAACGCTACGGGTTGGCGAGTTTGAGGGGAGAGGGAAGCAACGCGATCGCTCGCTAAGTTTACCGGAATCTCAAAGGCGAAGGTACTCCCTTGGGACTCTTGGCTGCTAACCGATAGCTGTCCTCCCATCAGTTCCACAAACTTGCGGCTAATGGTCAGTCCTAAACCCGTTCCTTGAGACATTCGTTTTCCCGAACTGGCTTGGACAAATGCCTCAAAAATCGTCTCCAAATCTTGGGCTGCAATGCCAATTCCGGTATCAATAACGGCAAATCTTAAGCGCACGCTACGGGGAGAAGAAGCCGTCGGTTGCTGGAAGCGGCTGGTTTGAACGCGGAGCGTAACGCTACCGCGAGGGGTAAACTTGATGGCATTTCCCAATAGGTTAATCAGCACTTGCCGGAGTTTGCTTTCATCGGCTTCAATATATTGCGGCACTTCATCGGCGATCGTTAAGGCGAGGTAGAGTCCTCGGTTTTCGGCTCGCTCTCTCAACATTTCCCAGAGCGATCGCAACAGGGTATGTAAATCAAAACTGCTGGTTTCGAGGGTCGTCCGTCCGGCTTCAATTTTAGATAAGTCGAGGACATCGTTAATGAGGCTGAGTAAATGATCGCCACTGCGCTGAATAATTTGCAGGTATTCTCGGACTTGGGGGGTGAGGTTGGGATCGCGGTTAAGAATTTGAGCAAAGCCTAAAATGGCATTCAGGGGCGTTCTTAATTCGTGGCTCATATTCGCCAGAAAGGTGCTTTTGGAATTGCTGGCAATTTCTGCGGCTTCTTTGGCTTGTTGCAAGGCCAGTTCCGCACATTTGCGATCGCTAATATCGCTGACTCTGACAAGTTGCAGGGTTTGTCCGCCCACTTGAATGGGTTTGGCGGCGAGGCTTCCCCAGAATGAATTGCCTTTCTTTGTAAGATACTCGACTTCAAGGTGCCAGAATCCCTGAGTTTGTAAGTCTTGGTTAATCTGTTCTAACTCTTCTGGGGTAAAGGGCTGTTTCTGCAACCGATGTCCTTCAATTTGAATTAAGGCTTCCCGATTTTCGGCTTCAAATAATTCAACGGCGCGTTCGTTACAGTCCATTGTCAGAAGCGATATCGGATCGACGAGGAATAAGGCATCTGTGGAACCGTTAAACACGGCTTCTCGCAAATCTCGGCTGCGAAAGAGTTCTAATTCTGTCTGTTTGCGATCGCCAATATCAACGAGGTAGCCAACAATTTCTAGGGGTTGTCCCAAATCATCTCGCACTAAGCGAATCGCCTCGTGCAGCCAGCGATAGGTGCCATCGGCGTGTAAAAATCGGTACTCATAGGCACCATACCCAGATTCTATGGCTTGGTGAAATATCTCTAAAACTGAGTGTAAATCTTCTGAATGTACGCGCTCTTGCCAAAAGTGAGGATTGCGCTTGAAATGATAGGGTGGATAACCGAGGACTTGGGTAACATTGCTACTGATATAAGTTAAGCGATCGCCAAACTGGGGCTGAAAGCTAAAAATGACCGCCGGACTTGTAGAGAGGAGAAATTCCAGGCGCTGACTGAGGGATTGAAGTTGTAACTCTAAGTGCTTGCGGGCGCTGATGTCGCGTTGAATGGTGGAAACGCCGATAATTTGCCTAACCCGGTTCCCCTCGGTTGGAGTTCGGGCTGCGTAAATGGGTGAAATCGTGGCTGCAATCTCAATGCGATGTCCGTCTTGATGGAAGCATTGCATTTCATACTCTTCGACGCGCTCCCCTTGAAGCACTCTTTGTAAAATGGCATGAAAGTCTGGCTTGAGTTCTGGCGGTACAATGGGACAAAAGGATTTGCCGATTGTGTCTTGAGCGCGGTAGCCAAACATCTGCTCGGCGGCGGCATTCCAGCTTAAAATTGTGCCGTCGATCGATTGACTGATGATGGCATCCTGGGAAGAGTCAACAATCGCTGCCAGTTGCACGAGTCTGGCTTCTACTTGCTGGCGGCACGCGTCAATACGGTTGAGAGTTAGGGCATTACGGATTACTAAAGCAACAAAAATAACTACATTTAAAGTCGCAGCGATCGCAACTTCTACTTCTGTGGTGTAAAGCTGTTGGTGATAGCCGAAGTGAGTAATACCCGAAACTAGGGGCGGCAGGAAAATTGCTAAGGGTAATAACTGACGAATGACAATGCTTCCAGCTCCTTGACCTCGGACTAACCTCGCCAAGCCCCGATCGGGATGGGCGCACAAAATGCCGCTACTGAGTAGAAGAAGGGCGATCGCTGTGTGAAATGCCATACCCGTAATATGGGTCGTATAAAAATATACGCTTTTATAAACATAACCCATCAGTCCAGCAAAACCAATGAATCCGGCAACAGCAGCCAAAATTTGCACCACTAGATAATTAGGACGACGGCTTTTCATCGCGACAAGGGCGAAACCCACGCCCAGGAAGGCAACAGCCGTATTTGGAGCCATGCGCCCTGGGGTGGAAAGTTGCCCGAACGGTTCAGGTTGAGAAATCAACAGTTCATCAATACCAAAATTGAACCCCGTCAGGTATTGCCCTAAAGTGAAGAGCGCAATCAAACCGATCGTCCAAGCGATCGCGCGTTCAACAGATTGCAGCCACCGCCAACGATACCTATAGGCGCAATGCTCCAACCCAAGCGCCATCCCGCTGAGAATAAAACACAGTGCAGTATTCGCTTTCATGGTGGCAAAGCGGGGATGAATAGCTGCAAGCAATGGCAGATCGAACAACCAGCCGCAAATCGTGGCGATCCCAATGGCGATAACGGCGATCGCAGTTCCTTGAGAAAAAAATACCAGTTGTGCGGCGATGGACGAGCGATCTGAATTCTCTGGCGAGGGAAAGCGATTCATGGGGAGTATGCAGATCTGTGGACGCTTCCCCAAATTTAACTCTTCACAGCGCAGACCAGATTAGCCTGCCAATTCTTGCATTAATTCTTCGACAGGAATAATGGTTGAAGTACGACCCACATTTGCACCAGAGAACACTAACCCCTGTTCGACATCGCCTTGAGACGCCTTCGTCAACGCTTGCAACAAACAATAGGTCTGACCGCGATCGCGACACAAACAAGCCGTTAAACAATTGGCAACGCAGCGTTTCTCAGTTTGAGAAAGACCCTTCACCAAACGTCGGCTAAACTCATTTTTCAGCACGCGGGCGGGTTTGCCCACAGGACTCAAAACAATCTCCACATCCGCAGCCTGAGCCGCCCCATGAAACGCCTTATAAGCAGGATCTGCATCGCATTCTGGGGTGGCAATAAAGCGAGTCCCCACCTGCACGCCACTTGCCCCCATTGCCAAATATCGCTCAATATCGCTGCGCTGCCAAACCCCTCCGGCGGCAATTAGGGGAATCTTCACCCCCACTTCCCAATTCAGCACAGTTCGCAGTTGATGAAGAACCGTTGCAATACTAAAGTCGCTCGTTTCTTGACATTGCGTCCCAATATGTCCTCCCGCTAACTGGCAATTCTCCACAATCAGCGCATCCGGAAGGCGATTATAACGTTGCTTCCAAGTTTGGCAAAGCGTTAGCGCCGCCTCCACACTCGCCACCGCAGGAACTAACGCCACATCTGGCGCATGGGCCGTATATTCCGGTAACTCTAACGGCAGTCCGGCACCCGTGAAAATAATATTGGCTCCCTCAGACACCGCCGTTTGTGCCAATTGCAAATAGCCTCGCGTAGCAACCAGCAGATTCACCCCAAGGATACCGCGAGGACTGAGTTGACGCGCTTGGTAAAGTTCGTCCGTTAAGGCTAGGCGATTCGCTTCTAGCCATTGCTGCGATTTGCGGCAACTGTTCCAATAGTCCGAATAGTAGTAGCCTAAACCAAAGGCTGAAATTACTCCAACTCCCCCAGCATTGGCAACCGCCGCTGCTAATTTGGCTCCAGAGACGCGAACAGCCATCGCGCCTTGGACAATCGGATAGCGAATCTGATATTGACCGATCTGGAGAGGAGGCAGAGATTGAAGCATTCTTTTGATATCTACATCACCATTCAGTGATTATATAGGCAAAAGACTCAGTATTTTGTTGTTGGAAGATTTAAAAAAATTGCTATGTCAAGTCGCCGTTACGCCATTTTAGGAACCGGAGCATTAGGAGGATTTTACGGGGCGCGCCTGCAAAAAGCGGGTTTAGACGTGCATTTTTTGCTACATCGCGATTATGACTGGGTGCGACACTCCGGTCTAGTGGTGGAGTCTCCAGAGGGAAATTTTAGCTTACCCCAAGTGAACGCCTATGCAGATGTGCAAGCCATGCCGCCATGCGATGTCGTTGTTGTAGCGCTCAAGACAACGCAAAACCATTTACTCCCCCAGTTGCTACCACCTTTATTGCACGAGCATAACTGGGTTTTGGTTTTGCAAAATGGTTTGGGAATTGAGCCAGAAGTCGCAAAGATTGTAGGAGGCGATCGCGTGATGGGCGGATTATGCTTTATTTGTTCTAACAAAGTCGGCCCCGGCCATATCCGCCACCTCGACTACAGCGCCATTACCCTCGGCGACTATGCCCCAAATTATCATCCCTGCGGCATCACCGAACGGATGCAACAAGTCAAACAGGATTTTGAACAAGCCAACATCCCCATTCAACTCAGCGAAGACTTACTGCTAGCCCGCTGGCAAAAGTTGGTTTGGAATATTCCCTTTAATGGTTTATCCGTCGTTCTAGATGCCACCACCACCGAAATGATGGCTAGTCCTCCCATCCGCACCCTAGCCACCGAGTTAATGCAAGAAGTGGTTGCAGGTGCTAAAGCTTGTCATAAAGCCTTGCCAGACGACGCGATCGCAAAAATGCTGGACAATACCGCCAAAATGAAGCCCTACAAAACAAGCATGAAGCTCGATTACGAGGCAGGCAATCCTTTAGAGATTGAAGCCATTTTTGGCAATCCCCTGCGACTTGCAACCCAAGCCGGAGCCAGTTTACCGCGAATGACCCTGCTTTATCAGCAATTGCAGTTTCTAGAATCCCGCAAGATAGTGCTGAGTGTAAAGTGCTGAGTGCTGAGTGGGGAATAGAGTGCTGAGTTAATAGTTACCAAGTTTTTCTATCTCTTCTTCCCCAACCCCCAACTCCTAACTCCCAATTCCCTTCTTCCCCAACCCCCAACTCCTAACTCCTAACTCCCTTCTTCCCCAACCCCCAACTCCTAACTCCCAATTCCCAATTCTTAGCGCAACGGCCCGGCTAAGATGACTTCAGAAATGGCGTTAGTCACTTCTAGGGGATGTTCTTGGGCGAGTTGGGCGTACCATTGCTGGGTGAGGTTGGGTTCTTTGCCGTGGATTTTTTCGGCACGCTTGCGGGCTTTTTGCACGACTGGGTTTGCTCGTTGTTTGCGTTCTTGTTCGTAACGCAGGAGGGCGTCTTTAACGCTGATATTGGTGGAAATGAGGGAGTTGGCGAGAACGAGGGCGTCTTCCATTGCTTGACAGCCGCCTTGTCCTAAGTCGGGGCAGGTGGCGTGGGCGGAGTCGCCGAGGAGGGCAACGCGATCGCGCACGTAGCGCTCAATAGGGCCAACATCATGGATTTCTGGGCGGGCGACTTCTGCGGGGTTGATGCGATCGATTAGCAGTTGGACGGGTTTTGCCCAGCCTTGAAAGTGCTGTCGGAGTTCGGCTTGGTAGGTTTCGGGGTTGGCGGGGGTGCCTTTGGGGAGGGGAACGTCAAAGAAGAAGTAGAAGCGATCGCCCGCAACGGGCATCAGGGAGGCGCGTTTGTGTTCGCCAACGTAAACGATCCATGTATTTTTCGGGGCTAAATCTGCATCGGCAGTGACTAAGCCGTTCCAGTTAATATATCCTCCATACTGCGGTTCGACGGCTCGACCCACAACGTACTCCCGAACGACGGAACGGATACCATCGGCAGCAATGACTAAATCTCCGGTAGCGTCATGTCCGTTGGCAAATCGGGCGGTGGCACTGGTTTCGGTTTGTTCGACGCCAATACACTCACAACCGAGGTTTACGGGTTCGCCAAACCCCTCTAAGAGGATGTTCTGCAAGTCGCGACGGGCAACCGGATAAGGGCGCTGTCCCACTTGGGCAACTAGGGGATTCAAGTCGATGTCGTTGAGCAATTCTCCTGTATGAGAGCGATACTGCATTCGATCCATTTGACCGCCAATGGTGGCGATTTGCTCTCCTAATCCCAAACGGTTTAAGATTTTGACACCGTTCGACCACAGGGAGATTCCCGCGCCTACCGGACGGAGTTCTTGGACGCGATCGTAGACTTCAACTTGGTATCCGGCTTGCTTGAGGGCGATCGCGGCGGTTAATCCTCCAATGCCAGCCCCAACGATAATCACTTTTAAATTTTGCATCCCACTTGCCTCAATCTCTGAATGTTGGCGTTGTTTACCAACCAGTTTAGGGGCGAATTCTGAGTTTGCTATCCAACTCCAATTCAGAGGTTGCTCCCTGTTTTTTGCATTCTGTATACCGTCTCAGGATCGCGATCGCTTTGCTGTAGTGAAAGTTACAAAATCTCTACTCTCTTGACCTTATACGCAGGTATAGGGTTTAGCATACAAGCAACAGAATTGGGTGGTTCAAATGCTACAAGTGAGTGAAGTCTCTCGCCAGCTTGGACTCAATCCACAAACCCTCTATTTTTACGAGCGGATTGGTTTAATTCCTCCCCCTCAACGCACGCCAGCCGGCTATCGGCTGTTTAGCCAGCAAGATATAGAGCGACTGAGTTTTATCAGCCGTGCCAAATCTTTGGGGTTAACGCTTGAGGAAATCAAAGACATTTTAGCCCTCAAAGATGGGCATTCTCTTACCTGCCGCGCCCTCCATCAGCAATTGCAGAAAAAACTTCAGCAAATTGAAGCCAACATCCGCGCCTTACAGACCTTGCGAGATGAACTTCAGCCCATTCTCGAATGCTGTCAGCAAAATCTAGAACGGCTTGATGGAGAATGCACCGCCCTCGATCTCAATCGGTTTTCTTCAGGAGAAATGGTCATGAAAGTGGAAATTCTAGGGACAGGTTGTCAAAAATGCCAACAGCTTGAAGCCAATGCTAAAAGCGCGATCGCAGCCCTCAACCTAGAGGCAGAAGTTTTACACATCACCGAGGTCAGCGAAATCGTCAAACGGGGCATCATGCGGACTCCAGCTTTAGCCATTAATGGTCAAGTCGTCAGTCAGGGTAAAGTTCTAGAACCGAATGTCATTAAACCCTTACTCCAGCCTCACTCCTAGAGGGTAAAGCAATGCACTTTTGGAAGTTGCAGTGGCGATCCGCTGTGGCGATCGCGATCGTTTTTTTCGCCTGTTTTTACCTACCCGTCGAAACCTTACAAAAATCGCAACGGTTGCAAAACGCCTTTTGGGAATCCTTGTACTTGGTGCGCTGGTACGCTCAAGAACATGTTTTACTGTGCTTAATCCCTGCCTTCTTCATTGCGGGTGCGATCTCCGTTTTCATCAGCCAAGAAGCCGTCCTCAAGTACCTAGGAGCCAAAGCCAACCCCTTACTCGCCTACAGCGTGGCCGCCACATCCGGGAGCCTGATAGCTGTATGCTCTTGCACCGTTTTACCCCTATTTGCCGGGATTTATCGCCTAGGAGCGGGACTAGGCCCTGCGGTTGTCTTTCTCTACTCTGGACCAGCCATCAACATTTTAGCGACGATCCTGACTGCGCGGGTTCTGGGTCTTAAACTGGGAATTGCCAGAGCGATCGCCGCCATCACTCTCAGTATTGTCATTGGCTTATGCATGAGCTTTATTTTCCGCCGCGAAGAACTCGAAAAAATCAATCCCTCCCCCCCCTTACTCGATAGCCAACCCTCCCGTCCCCTCTGGCAAAATGCCCTATTTTTCGCCGTGCTGGCTGGAATCTTGGTTTTTGCCAACTGGGCGCAACCTCAAGCCCCCGTTGGCTTCTGGTACGCCCTTTACCAGGCGAAATGGAGCGTCACCGGACTGTTAGGACTCGCCCTGAGTTCAATATTAATCGTCTGGTTTCAACTACCGCGCGGGAAAGTCCTACTCGTTACAGGTATCACCCTCGTATTAGCGTTGCGCTTTTGGCAAACCCCCCTGATTCCCTTTAGTGCAGGCGTACTCGGCTTGTCCTGGCTCACCAGTACCGACAAAAACGAGGCGGGAGAATGGTTCGCCGCTTCTTGGGATTTCGCCAAGCAAATTTTGCCTCTATTGTTGCTTGGTATTTTAGTCGCCGGGGTCTTACTCGGTCGTCCCGACCAAGAAGGTTTAATTCCAGCAGCTTGGGTCACAAGCGCAGTAGGCGAAAATTCTCTCCTCTCGAACTTTGTAGCCGCCTTTGCGGGAGCCTTGATGTATTTTGCGACCCTCACTGAAATTCCCATTCTCCAAGGATTAATTGGAAGTGGGATGGGACAAGGGCCAGCTTTAGCTCTACTTTTAGCAGGACCGGCCCTCTCTCTCCCGAATATACTGGTCATTCGGAGCGTGATGGGGACTCAAAAAACCATCGTGTTTACCAGTCTAGTCGTAGTGATGGCAACCCTAGCGGGTTTAATCTACGGCACGTTTTTTGGTTAGGGAGGACAGACAATTTTCCCGTCTTTTTCAGCACAAGGTTTAGCTGTTTGTTGTGCTGGGCATTGAGTGTCAATTGGGGTCAAAGCACTGGCCGGCCGTTGACCCAGAATAATAACTAGACCTAGAATTGAAACAATAAAGAGAAAAGTTTTCATGGCAAAGCTCTCCCTACGAGCCACAATAGGCTGGCGAAAGGAGCAGTAAGAATCACTGCTTTTTGGGTAAATCGTTAGCGAAGAGACAACTTAGGAAATCTAGCAACAGATTCAACGTTGCTCTCTAGAGAAATATCGGCAGAATGGTTAAAAATTATGCAATGGAGCGAAACTTCCGAGCATTTCACCCCAATTTCGCCGATGGGGGGATCTCAACGCCTACACAAGAGTCTGTTCTGGAATCGTACAGGAGCTACTCTTCAGGTTAGGACTAGAACTGCGTCCCCTAAGCTGTCTGAGCGCTGCTATGGTATAAAGCTACAAAGACTGATGATTAGATTCCGTAACAATTGCATGACTCGCTTCGGCCGTCATCCCCTTCCCTAGTTGACGAATAGAATCTGCAAGCGGCTTCCTATGTGGCTGCGTTACGAGGAAATAGAACTCGTGTCTGAGCCATCGTTGATTTCAGTTGAGCCAGAAGCTGTCTTTAGGAGGGAATTGACCGTTGCAGGTGAAGCTGCGATCTCAAGAGTTATCCGTCAATTCGCTAGATTCTCTAGTATTGCCAATCTAGCCAGGGTGCCTGCAAACACCCACTAATCGTAAAATAAGTCATATCTTAGGTACCTACTGAGTAAGTGTTTACTGAACGATCTCATCATCTGGAGCAAATCCGGTTTGATATATTCATATTAATCTTGCCCTCGGAGCGTAACAGCTCACTTTGGCTCACAAAGTAGTTCAGTTTCTGGTTCAGATAGGTGCAGGTGTAACAATACCACTTTCTCTGCAAAGTCAGGTAAGAAGTGAACTCTAATCATGGATACTCTTAGAGCCTCTGAACAAGGTCTAGAAATTATCGATAGAGCTAGACGCCAAAAAAGATGGACTAAAACTGAAACTTCAGCTTGGTGGGAAACTGCATACACCTCTCAAGCCACCCTCAAGCGGTTTTGGCGAAAACTGAAGATCGATCGTTATTCTTTTATCGAAATTTGTCAGACGGTTGGAGTGGATTGGCAAGAAGTAGCTGAACCCGAATTAGAGGCCCAACGGACGCCTGTCAATTGCTCAATTAAAGCTTTTACTCAAATAGACTATAGTGAAACGCGCTGGGTCGGTCGCCAGGATTTAATCGCCAAATTATATCATCTTTTACAAAACGAGTGTCGAGTTTTATCTATTATTGGGCTAACGGGAATTGGTAAAACTGCACTGGCAACTCGTTTGATGCTGGAACTGAACGAGCGATACCCTGATTTAACGGTAAAAACGGTTTGTTTTGACCGAGAGGTTCAGGGATTTCAACGGGTTGCTAGCCAAGTTTTAGGAGAAAATTTATCTAACGCTCGGCAACTTCAAAATAGTCCAGAGTTACTGCTGAACAAATTACTTAATTATTTACAAAACAATCCTTGTCTGTTGGTGCTAGATATGGTAGAGGAAATTTTGGTTTCTGATGGCAAGGGGGGATACCAGTTCAGCGAACCGACTTTTTCTGAATTCTTACATCAAATTGTTAAACGCCCTGAAATTAATACTAAATTGGTGATTACTTCTCAATATCAACTTCCCACCATTGGCGATGGTCGATATTTAATGAGAACCTATACAGAACGATTATCGGGTTTGGGGGTTGAAGAGGGATTTCTTTTATTTGAGACTTGGAATGTTTACGCTCAAAATAGCGCTCATTTAGATTATCTGAAACGGATTATTGATATCTATGAAGGACATCCCCTGGCTTTAAGAATTATTGCGGGTGAAGTTCGCGATCGCCCTTACAATGGCAACATTCAATTATATTGGCAAGATTACGGTTATGAGATTGAAGAAGCAGAAAAATTAAGGCGATCTACCGTGCTTCAATCTCGCATGGACAAACCTCGTTTAGATCGTTTTACTAATAAGTTGTTCGATTTAGTCAGAAGCCGAGTTTGTAAGGCAGTAGAACGACTTTATACAAATGACAAGCTAGCTTGTTTAATGTTATGCCAAGGCGCAATTTATCGCCAGCCTGTTGAACGTAAAGCTTGGCTGCTCTTAATTCATGAATATGGTTCTATAGAACAAGCTTCAATTGCATTTCAAAACCTTCAACGTCGATGTCTGATTGAGTCTGAACAATTCGATTCTCAGGTAGTTTATCGCCTGCATCCTTTATTGCGGAGGGTTGCGTTAGAAAAACTCGATGAACTTGAGGAAGAAATTATGTCTTGGTAAGTGAATAGGTTGATACAATGATGAGTCAAACTATAGAATGGCAAGAATTATCTGAAAAAGACTTAGTAAATATTGCTTGCGATCGCGCTGGCTCTTTGCTCCTATTTTGTCCTCAAAATTCACTCTCTCAATCTTCTCAAGAATCAACTGAAGCCTGTTTACAAAATCAATCTATTCGAAGGCTTAAATTTAAAGAAAAATCTCATATTAAAGCGGCTTTCTACTGGCTAAAGCTCTATCAGCCTTCTTCTGAGTCTTCAAGCTTAGAGACAATTAAAGGCTATATTGAAGCCATTCATCATTTTTGTGAAATTGAAGCATGGCAAGAAGCCTTAAAAATACTTTTACACCCGATCAAAACTTATCAAGCTACCCCCTTACATGAATACGTGGGAATGATTGGTTATTACAGCGAACAAATTAAAATTTATTTAAATATTTTAGGTAAACTGGATGAACGCTGGGACTGTATTTGGCTAAATCAGTTAGGAAATGCTTATTTTAATATCAGCCAATATGAGAAATCTTTAGAAACTTACGAACGTCAACAAAAGCTTGCACGCAAGCTGAAAAATACTTTATTGGAAGCCAAAGCATTTGGCGGAATGGGTATTGTTTGTTGCTGCAAAAGTCAGTTGAAGGAAGCCACTCACTTTCATCAAACTCAGCTTGAAATCGCTCGTCAGAATCGCTATGAATCAGAGGAAATAGAAGCTCTAAACGGTTTAGCAAATGTTTATCTAAGGCAGTTTAAAGAAAAGAAGGTATTTGCTCTTTATAAAGAAATTATCAAAAAGTCTCAAAATACTGAAAACTTCAACTTAAAGTTAAAGGGAATTAAATTGGTTGGATATGCATACTTACACTTTGGCAGGTTGAACAAGTTAGCGTTGTATATTGAAGAACTTCAAAACCTTTTAGAGTCAGGCCTTGATTTGTATAGTAAATGGGAAATATTAGATTTGATGCTATCTTACTATGTTTACAAGGGTCAGTATGAAACAGCTAGGCTTTGCTTAGAACAAGCCGAGCAAGTTATTGAAAAAATTAGCAATAATTGGGCTAAGGCTCGGATTACTGCTCACTGGGGAGTTTATTATATTTATCTGAAGCAATACGATCGAGCCATTGATAAATTGTCGCAAAGCTTAGGGCTAATACGTCAATTTTCAGACTCTTTAAGCATCATCTACAATCTCTGTAACTTGTCTTACTGCTACAGTTCGCTTAATCAACCTCATATCGCTTTACAGTATGCGAATGAAGCTTTATCTTTAGCCACTTGTCCGAGTATCAATCAACATCAAGAGAAAGCGTTAGCTGCTATAGCCTATGTTCATTGGCAACAAAGAAAGTATATCAAAGGCTTACTGCTCGTGGCTTATGTGTTATGGCTGGTTCCCCCTTGGAAAAGCAGAAGTAGCCAAGTCGTTTTTGAGAAAACTATTCAAGAAGTTCAAAAACTGTTGGCGAGAGTTATTCAATCTTATCGGTGGAAATAATATAGCGTTTTTTGGTTGGATGAGATCCAGTACGATCCCCCTAAATTTCCCTTAAAAAGGGGGACTTTGAACGAAAATGTGCTTCACGGATCTGAAAAAGGCTGTACCCCGCTTCTGTATTGACCCGATCTTTACTCAGGATACAGTTAATTGTAGCGACTGTCTTTTTCCCCCCATACTCCCAACTCCTAACCCCCAACTCTCTTCTTCCCCAACCCCTAACTCCTAATTCCCAACTCCCTCTTCTCAGAGATCGTCATCTTCCTCAATTAAGTTAATTAAGTTCTCTAAGGTTTGATCGAAGTCATTTTGTAATTGTTGCTCAACCGCTTTTAGGTCTTGAACATTCGGATTATGATTCAAGGTTTGCTCAAAGAAATCTAGCAAGGTTTTCAGGACTTGCAATCTTGAGGCTGATTGTTTAATTTTTTGCCATCGTTCTGGCGAGAAATCGCTCATCTTTTTGACCCTGAAAAAACAGAATAAGAGAAAAGGTAGTCTCAAAACAGGGAATTGCGATGAACTGGCTTGAATCAACGCTGTAGCCACAAGGACGAGACAGTCTGGTTGCTAATACCAGGAGTCTCGCGGGATTTCCCTTCAGCACTGTTCTTAGAGGCGCTAGCGGCGGCGTTTTGGAGTTTTGTTAGGCACTTACTTAACTCGAAATCAAAAAGTAGATAAATCGCTCGATCTTCCAATTCTCTTACTTCTAATTTTTGTTATATCACCCCAAAATTAAGGTGAGATTATATTGCTCTTAAACTATAAAATTCAGCAGATTTACAGAAAGTTTTGAGCATGAATTCCGTAAAATTAAGGGGATAATTGCAAAGAATTATCAGAAGCGATCGCAGATTTTCTCAAAGGTTTTTGAGAGATTGAATTGTTTATATAGCGTTTTTTGATTGGATGAGATACGGCACGATCCCCCTAAATCCCCCTTAGTAAGGGGGACTTTGAAGAAAGTGTACTTCACGAACCTGAAAAATGCTGTATCAACCCGCAGTAAAACAACACCAGAAGCAGATGCTAAAGGTTAGCGACTCGCTAGGAGTCGGTTTTGCAAGCTCAATCAATGGATGAAATGCAGTAATGAGAAACTTTGCTTACAAGTTATTTGCGTATAATTACTTAGTTAAAATGAAAATAAACTCAATTTCAATTAAACTTAATATTAATCTATTGTAAATACGTAGACATCTGTTTTTCAGGTTGAACTTAAAGGCTCGAATCATCCCGAAGCCAAGCGAAAGAATTGGACGAGGGGGAAAGAATTTCGTTACACTTCCCCATCTCCCCGCCTACTGGTTTCCCAACTTCTCGAAAATTTAGAGAATTTGCGAAAGGAACTTGCGCGTTCTTTCCTCCTGGGGGTTTTGGAAAAAATCGTGGGGTTTGGCTTCTTCCACAATCATCCCACCATCCATAAACACAATTCGGTCTGCCACTTCCCGCGCAAACCCAACTTCGTGGGTAACAACCACCATCGTCATCCCATCAGCGGCCAGCGTTCGCATCACATCTAACACTTCCCGAACCATTTCTGGGTCTAGGGCAGAGGTTGGCTCATCAAATAGCATAACCTTGGGTTGCATCGCCAAAGCGCGGGCGATCGCCACTCGTTGTTGCTGACCCCCCGACAACTGTCCGGGAAACTTCTTCGCCTGTTCCAAAATTCCCACCCGTTCCAACAGTTGCATCGCCACCTGTTGGGCCTTCGCCTTCGGCCAGCGCCGCACCCAAATCGGAGATAGCGTCACATTCTGCAACACGGTTAAATGAGGGAACAGATTAAACTGCTGAAACACCATTCCCACTTCCCGACGAATCGCTTCAATATTCTTTAAATCGTGGGAAAGTCGAATGCCATCAATCTCAATACTGCCCCCTTGGAACTCTTCAAGGGCGTTAAACGTGCGAATAAACGTGGATTTGCCCGACCCGGAGGGGCCCATCACCACCACCACTTCCCCGCGCTTCACCGACAAGCTAACGCCTTTGAGGACGTGAAATTGCCCGTACCACTTCTGAACATCCTGAGCAATAATAGCAAGTTCGGGTTCGGTTGGCGGTAGCGGTTGCGAATCAATTTTCGGTTGTTCCATCATGAGTGCATTCTCCTAAATAGGGGCAGACAGCTAGCGATGTTCTGAGTTGAGTTGCTTTTCTAGGCGACGGCTAGCCAAGGACATGGCGTAGCAAAAGATCCAGAATAAGACGGCATCAAATAAATACACTTCGGCGTAGCGCCCTAAGAATTGAGGGTTCGCCAAAATCGATCGACTCATCCCCAACAATTCCACCAATCCCACGATAGACAGTAAGGTAGTATCTTGCAGCAGGCTAATAAACTGACCCACCATTGCCGGAATCGCGACTTTCAGCGCTTGCGGTAGAATAATTAACCCCAACATCAACGGAGAATTGAGGCCCAAGGCTTTAGCGGCTTCGGTTTGTCCTCTGGGAATGGCTTGCAACCCCCCGCGCACATTTTCGGCTAAGTATGCGGCACTAAATAAGGTTAAACCCACAATTGCTCTAAGGATGCGATCGGGTCGCATTCCCGCAGGCAAAAACAAGGGAAACATCACCTGACCCATAAATAGGATCGAAATCAAGGGGATGCCGCGAATCAGTTCAATATAAAGAATGGATAACCAGCGAATTGCTAAAAGGGGACTTTGGCGGCCGAGGGCGAGGAGAACGCCGAGGGGAAAACACAGCAAAATACTGATAACGGAGGTGAGGAGGGTGAGGAGTAAGCCGCCCCAATCGTTGGTAGAGACGGATCTCAGTCCAAATCCTCCAGCAATTAACCACAGAATAACAGGAAATAGGATTAACCAAGCGCTGGCAACCCATTGACCTAAGCTTGGTATTTTGTTTCCCAGTTGTTTTCCCGCCCAGGCTTTGGCTACGACTAAACCCAGCAGTCCCAAAAGCAGGAGTTTATAGGAAATGCCGATGGGGGTTAGCAAAATCAGAAGGGCTGCTATTCCCAAACCCAGTAACACCGAACGACTAAACAGGGTGGCGGTTTTGCGTCCAATAATTCCCCAGGATAAGCCCGATAAGCCGCCTAGCAGGATGACGACTAACCACAGTCGCCAATATTCCGTTTTAGGATAGCGCCCGACGAAAAAGAGGGGAAAGTTAACGGAGATGACGCGCCACTGGGCGGTGGTGGTGGCCCATTGGAAAAAGCCCCAAGCCGACCTGAACAGGATTCCCCCTAGGACAATGGTGATCAGGCTGTTGTACCAGGTGCTAAACAGGTTTTTTCGCAGCCACGCTTTGGGGCCGAGTTGCTGAACTGGCGGTTGAGTCGCCAGGGGCATAACGTGCAGTTCTGAGTTGGTCATCGTTCTGTGAGTTGAACGGCTTGGTTCAATTTGTTCATCAACAAGGAGACGATCAGGTTAATGACCAGGTAGGCGGCCATAATTAATAGGAACACCTCAACAGGTCGCCCGGTTTGGTTGTAGGTGGTGTTGGCGACGGAGTAGATGTCGGGATAGCCAATGGCGATCGCTAAACTGGAGTTTTTCGCTAAGTTCATGTACTGGCTATTTAAACCGGGAATAATCACGCGCAAGGCTTGGGGAAACACCACCAAACGCATCACCAGACCGGATTTTAACCCCAAGGAACGGGCGGCTTCCCATTGTCCTTTCGGGACGGCTTGAATTCCGGCGCGGACAATTTCGGCGATGAAGGCGCTGGTATACACCACTAGTCCGGCGAGGATGGCGGCAAATTCAATGGAGAGTTGCAAGCCGCCTCTGATGGTGGTTCCGGTGTCTTGGGGGACTTGCCAACTCAGGCCAAAGGAGAGGATGAAGAGGGCGGTTAATCCGAGGGCGGCTAGGGCGATTAGTTGCGGTTGTCCGGATGTGCCTTGTTCGACCATCATGTGGGTTCGCCACTGCCACAGGAAGAAGACCGCGATCGCGATCGCCCCTAATGCGGCTAAACTTAACCAGGTTGCGGACAGATTTGCCGGCCAAGGGAGGGCAACGCCGCGCTTGCTTAAAAAAAGAACCCCCCCGACGTTCAGCTTGTCTTGGACGGGGGGGAGTTGGAAGAAGACGGCGAAGTACCAGAAAAACAGTTGTAAGAGCAGGGGAATGTTCCGAACAAGTTCGACGTAAACTAAACTGAGCTTGCGGAGCAACCAATTTTCTGAAAAGCTGGCAATTCCCGCCATTACGCCTAAAATTGTGGTTAAGATGAATCCCGCCCCAATCACTCGCAAGGAGTTGACTAGCCCAACCGCGAGGGCGCGCAGGTACGGATCGTTGGTGCGGTAGGAAATGGGGGTATCGCCGATACTGAACCCGGCGGGGTTTCTGAGGAAGTTAAAGCCAAATACTGTCCCTTGCTGGCGCAGGTTTTGATTTAAATTGGCGATTAAAATCAGGGCGATCGCGCCGACAATTGCCAGAACAATAACCTGGATCGCTATGCGCCAAAAGCGTTCGTCTCGCAGCAGGGGAACTTTCTGGGGAGTCTCGCGGGTCATGGGTCAAGTTGAAGGTGCAGAAGTTAAGCCTGAAACCCAGAAACCGGATTTCTGGAGGTAGAGAAACCCGGTTCTTGGGGAATTAGCGGAATGGTGGCGAGTACATTAACCCGCCTTTCGTCCACAAATCGTTTTGACCGCGAGGCAGTTTAAATTGGGATTTTTCGCCTAAATTGCGGTCGTAGATTTCGCCGTAGTTGCCGACGTGCCGCACGATCCGGGCTGCAAAGTCATTGGGCAAGCCCATATCTTGACCTAAGCTGCCTTCTAAGCCTAAAAAGCGTTTAATTTCGGGGTTATCTTCAGATTTCTTTTGTTCGAGGTTGGCTTGGGTAATTTCAAATTCTTCGGCTTGAATTAGGGCAAAGGTCGTCCACTTCACCGTATCGTACCAAGCTGAATCGTTATTAACTGTCACCGGGCCGAGGGGTTCTTTGGACATGGTGACATCCAGCAGGACATGATCGTCGGGGTTGGGAAGCGTGCTGCGACGGGCGATCAGTTGCGATTTATCGGAAGTCATGCCTTGGCAGCGTCCCTCGGCGTAGGCAGCATAGGCGGCGTCTGCTTCTTGGTAAACCACCGGCTCAAACTCAATATTGCGCTGCCGCATTTGGTCGGTTAAGTTCAATTCTGTGGTGGTACCTGTTTCCACGCAGATCGATTTACCGGCCATGTCTTCTAGGGAGGTGATGCCGCTATCTTGGCGAACCATCATCCCTTGACCGTCGAAAAAGGTTGTGGGGGCAAATTCCAGACCCACAGAGGTATCTCGGTTAATCGTCCAGGTGGTATTCCGAGAGAGCATATCGACTTCGCCACCGGCTAAGGCTGTAAACCGGGCGGTTGAGTCTAAGTTACGGTATTCAACCGCGTTGGGATCGTCAAATAAGGCAGCGGCAACGGCGCGACAGATGTCAACGTCTAATCCCGAATAGTTACCGGATTCATCGACAAAGCTAAAGCCGGGAATCTTGCCATCTACGCCGCAGATTAGCTTTCCGCGTTGCTTAACAATATCTAAGCGGCTGCTGGTTCGACCCGAACCTCCACCCACATTTTGAGCAGTCGTGGTTGGCCCAGAGGTGGTGTCGCCACACGCAGTTAAAGGAACTGCTGCAATTAAGGTGGCGGCGAATAAAAATCTCCATCGAGACATAGATTTCAACCGTATTTTCCTTCTGTGGTCATGCGAAGTTAGGAGCGAATGTCCAAAGGTTACTCGCTCCTTTACCTTGAATTAATAATATTCGCAATCTGTCAGAAGTCTAGTATGGTTGTCAGAAATTAAATAGTGTAACACTATACCCAAGGGCAGAGCCGGAGCCGGAACTGGCACTGTAAGGTTGGGCAATTTGTTTAGGATCTCTCGGTTTTATCCTTTTAAATGATTCCTGTTTAGATTAACTCAGCAGACAGGCGCTGTTGGGCCAAGTCGCGAATTAGGGAAAGGCGAGAGTGGATATAGTGGCTGAGGATATCGCATTCTTCACCATTGAGCGATCGCCCTAGGTCGAGATGTCGCATTAACCATTGCTCCAGGCTAGCGTCATCGAGTTTGAGTAGGAGTTGCGCTTGGGTGGTTTCAATTAAAGACCAGAGTTTGCGTAACATGGTCGGAGTCATAGGGCCTCCTCTTAAGATTTCCTTTATCTTTAAAATAGAATAGCGAATCCGATTGCAATTGCAGCCGATCTCATACAAGACGATACAAGAGTTACAATTCGCTTAATAATGCGATCGTTATCTTAATCCTTGTCTCAGTAAGACTTTCATCGTTGCGCTCGTTGCAACAAGATGGGAAAATAACATCCCTCTTTGGGGGGAGATAGATCGCTAGATTGTCGTTCAATTGTCAGGCTAGAACATGCTACCGAGGGAAGAACTGTTAAAAGGGGCGGAAAATCGCGACGAACTGGCGCGGATCGTTGATTTAGCGAACCAGGCGATTAAAACCTGGGAAGTGGTTTGCACCGACTTCCTAGCCCCCCCTGCGATCGCAGAAGCTCATACCATTTTAGGCCGTTTGACTGAAATTCACTTACTCGCCTGGGGCGGATACCCCCAAGCCGAACGGCAACGTTTGGCGATCGCGCGTTCGGAAGTTCCCTTAGACGCCTCTCAAGTCCCCGTCATGGCGCTGGATATTGCGGGTAACTTTCTGTTTGATACGGCGACTCACCGAGATTTCCTCGGTTCAATGTTGGGAACGGGTTTGGTTAGAGAAAAAACCGGCGATATTATCGTCCTCGGCGAACGCGGGGCCCAAGCGATCGTCGTTCCCGAACTAGTTGATTTCTTGGAGATGAGTTTAACCCAAGTGCGCTCCGTCCCCGTGAAAACCACGAGAATCGAGTTAAGCGAACTCAAGATCCGCGAACCCAAAAAGAAAGAACTCACCACCGTTGAAGCCTCCCTGCGCCTTGATGCGATCGCCTCAGCCGGGTTTGGGATGTCGCGCAGCAAAATGGTGGAACTCATTGATGCAGGCGACGTGCGCGTCAACTGGAAAGAAATCACCCAAGCCAGTTCTTTAGTCAAATCTGGAGATTTAATCGCCATTCGCGGTAAAGGTCGCCTAGAAGTGGGGGAAGTGGCAATTACCAAGAAAGAACGCTACCGCGTGCAATTGACCCGATTCATCTAAGTTAAATTACTGAAATTACATATTTCGGCAAATCCGTCAACCTCTTTAAGAAGAATTTACAAATCTACCGATCGACAAGCTTTCAGACCCCGATCCCTCCACTAGAATACGACAGAACGCAAAGCTATTCAGAAGGCAGGAGGAAAGCGATCGCCGCTAGGAGTTGTGTTTTTAAAGTTTCGATAAAGGAAAAATCGGAATTCCATAAAAATCTAACGAAGCTCCGTGAAATTACTGGTTTATCCCCCAGAGTTGTGCAAATATACAATCCAAACCGCCACCTAAATTCCAGCAATACCTGGGTGTCACCAACCCCTTTAACAACCATCTACCTTCAGTTTTAACTGTATCAACTCTGGAGGGAAGGTCATTACAAAGACTTACTAACCCTAACCGTTCTGAGGTGTATGCAAGCTATGAAAAGTGTCAGGATTCTCAACGTATCCATTAATAATCTATCTACTAAAGAATTATTAGCCCAATTAAAAACCGGCGTCGTCTTTACGCCCAACGTCGATCACCTCGTTAAATTACAAAAAGACTCAGAATTCGTTCAAGTTTACCAAACCGCCGATTATCGGGTTTGTGATAGCAAAATCCTTTATTACGTTTCGCGCTTTTTAGGCTGTCCCGTTAAAGAAAAAATCTCTGGCTCAGACCTCTTCCCCGCCTTTTACGAATACCACCGCGATAACGAAGAGATGAAGATTTTCCTCTTAGGGGGCAAAGAAGGCGTCGCCAAACGCGCGCAAGCCAATATCAACGCCAAACTCGGTCGGGAAATGGTGATCGACGCTCATTCTCCCTCCTTTGGGTTCGAGGAAAACGAAGCCGAATGCGACGAAATCATCGACATCATTAACCGCTCCGGCGCAACCGTTCTAGGCGTAGGCGTAGGCGCTCCCAAACAAGAAAAATGGATTGCTAAACATAAGCACAGAATGCCGAACGTCAAAATCTTTTTAGCCATCGGCGCAACCATTGACTTTGAAGCGGGCAACATTAAAAGAGCGCCCAAATGGATGAGCGAAGTGGGCATGGAATGGCTTTATCGCCTCGTCAGCGAGCCAGCCCGGTTGTGGAAGCGCTACTTAGTAGAAGATACCCGCTTCTTCTGGTTAGTGTTGAAACAAAAAATGAATCTTTATCAAGTTCCTTACGAACCCATTGGCGCTAGCTTGCAACACGAATAGCAGCCCCCTTAGACTTCAGGAACTGATGATTTGTGACCCTCACAGAATAGATGTAGGTGTCATTAGCGTTGTGTTATCTCAACCCTAATGTCTCCTACATTTTTTTGGGCGATCGCTCTACCATTAGGAAAGCATCCCCTGTCCGGAGCGCGATCGCCATGCTAGAGTCTTTTCCCCCCGGTTTTCAACAAAAAACCGTTAAAACCACCTTGGGTTCAATGGTTTACTACACATCCCTCGAACCCACCTCTTCAACCCATCCCCCGTTAGTCTTTCTGCATAACTTTGGGGGGGGAGCCTCCGCCTACGAATGGTCGAGAATATTTCCCGCCTTAGCCGGAGAATACCCCTTATTCGCGGCTGACTTAATCGGTTGGGGAGCCTCCGCGCATCCAGTCCGCGACTACCAAGTGGAAGATTATCTACTCACCCTCAAAGAATTTTTCCACGCCATTACTCAACAACCTGTTATTGCGATCGCCTCTTCCCTCACAGGTGCCATTGTTGTTCGCCTCGCGATCCAACACCCCCAACTGTTCCATCGCCTCTACCTCGTTTGTCCCTCCGGCTTTGCAGACTTCGGCCAAGATGCCGGACGGCGGCTACCCCTGCAAGTAATTGGTTTACCGCTACTCGATCGCTTGATTTACACCCTCGGCGCAACCACAGACTTAGCGGTGCGTAACTTTCTCGAACGCTTTTTATTTGCTCGCCCCGAACGCATCGACACCACCTTAGTTAACGCCTATCTCGCGAGCGCCACCCAACCCAATGCAGAATATGCAGCACTCGCCTTTCTGCGCGGCGATCTTTACTTTGATTTAGCCAACTATTTGCCGCAACTGCAAGTTCCCAGCGTTATATTTTGGGGAGAATGCGCTCAGTTTACCCCCCTCAGCCTCGGTCAGCGCCTTGCTCAACTCAACCCCCAAGCCATTCGCGACTTTCAAACCATCCCAGAAACAGGGATATTGCCTCACCTGGAACTTCCGGGCGTTTTTTTAGGAATGTTACTGCGTTATCTGTCCTCAGCAACACTTTGAACGCTAAAATCAGCACAAAGGTGCATAGATCTCGCATCTTGCCCCAGTTGGATGACCGGCTGAGGGAATTCATTCCCTAGCGAATAACTCAAGTCCTCTAAAGAGGGATAAAAGCTTGAGGGATAAGGAATTTCAGTCTATTTTAGGACTTGAGTTCCGGGGGGTGAACCTTACTCAAGCACTACTTACTCAAGGGGGTGGCAACCCTAGAGGCAGTCTCGCCTAGGGTTGCATAGGATGAAACAAGGATCTGCTAAATATTTATTGATTAGGACAAACAATGGCTGCTCAAAAACGCTCCGAGAACGGCTTTCCGGACGAGCAAGCGCCAGATCTAGAGGAAGCCAATCCTGAGTTTGAAATTCTGTTAAACTACCTCAAGCATCATCGGGGCTGCGATCTGACCTGTTACAAACGCTCTAGTCTGATGCGCCGCTTCAACCACCGGATGCAGAGCATTGGCATTGAAAGTTATCCGCATTATTTGGAATACTTACAATATTGTCCAGAAGAGTATCGGACTCTTTTAGATGACGTTTTAATTAATGTGACTAGCTTTTTTCGCGATCGCCATACCTGGGATTATTTAGCAGCTACCATCATTCCCCAAATCATTACTCGCGATCCAGCCAACCTACCCATCCGCCTCTGGAGTGCGGGTTGTGCTGGCGGACAGGAAATTTATAGCCTGTTAATCTTATTTGCTGAAGCAATGGGGATAGAAGCCTGCTTGCAGCGGGTTCAAGCTTTCGCTACAGATGCGGATGAAACTGCGATCGCCCAAGCCCGACAAGCCACTTACAGCCCCTTAGAAATTGTTGGGCTTCCAGAAGAATTGCGCGATAAATATTTTCGGCAAACTCAGCAAGGGTATATCTTTAACTCAGAACTTCGCCAGACTGTCATTTTTTCTCAGCACGATTTAATTCAAGATCCGCCTATTTCTAGAATTGACCTGTTGGCGTGCCGCAATGTGCTGATTTATTTCAACTCCAAGACTCAAGACGCTATTTTATCTCGCTTTCACTTTGCCCTCAAAAGTACAGGATTTCTTTTCCTCGGTCAAGCAGAACCCCTCATTAGCCGCAGGCGTATATTTCAACCGATTGATAGTAGCCAACGCGTTTATACTAAGGGAGAAAGCTTAGAATTAGAAGATTATATTTCCCTAATACCGCCATCTTCCGACCGACCGACAGAACGCTCGTTTGTGATGGAAAACAATTTCTGGAAAACAGCGTTTGAAACCAGTTATTCAGCTCGTTTAGCTGTTGATATTAAGGGGCAACTTCTTTTTGCCAATCAACGGGCTAGAACTTTATTCGATCTCAGGATTGAAGATTGGAAACGACCATTTCAGGAGCTTAAAATCGGTCAGTTGATTGACTCTCATATCTTTAATCAATCCCTATATGGCGATCGGGACATCCTTGTCCTTAATAGTATTGAGTGGAAAACAGACGAAGAAATTCAATATTTTAATATTGAAATCTCGCGGGTACTTGCCCTGAAGAATCAAGTTTTAGGGGTAAATTTAACCTTCATTGAAATCAATGACTATCAACAACTTTCAAAACAACTGAGCGCCACTCGTACAGAGTTAGCTAGTATTTCTCAAGCGCTGAAAAAATCTAAAAATGAACTAAAAAAAGCGAATAAAAAGCTAGAAAGCGCCTATCAAGAACTTGAAATATTGCATCAAGATATTTACCTGAGCCATCCCCAATCTCAACCAAGCGATCGCGCCTAATTGCTGCCCTTTCATGAAGACCGGATGTAGTCAGAGATACAGACCCACTTTCAGCTCTCTCTAGTGATAGAGCAATCGCGAGAGGAAAATGGTTAAGCCATTGAACTGGCAAGTATTAAAAGTATTTAAACTCCGGATATCAACTTTTAATTTCGATTGAGAGTTGATTAAACTGAAAATACTCTTCTGCTTTCTGCGGATGTTTTTCTCAACGACGTTCGCCAGAATTCGGATAAATCAGATAACTGGGTAGATTGGGATGAACGACGAGCAGATTAGACGGCATTTTCAAGCCATTCGGCGACGAATTGCCAGATTACAACAACACGATGCAGAAGATTGGCAAGAAATTGACGCAGCCCTTGAAGATTTGCAAATCATCTATGAGGAAATGCAGAGCCGCTTGGAAACCGCAGAGATTGTTGAGCAAGGGCTTATGCAACAAACTCAGCAGATGAGTAACGCTTACTCTCACTATCATGAGTTATTTCAGGCTTCGCCGATTCCCTACCTCGTGACCGATACCGATGGCATCATCTTAGAAGCCAATAGCGCGATCGCGCAATTGCTAGAAGTGCCGCAACGCTACCTGATCGAGAAGCCCCTAATTTTGTATATCGCCCCTGGCGATCGCTCCAGCTTTTACCTAAAATTGGATCGGCTTCCCCAAACGAACGGCATCCAGGTTTGGCAAATGCATTTGCGATCGCGCGCTAACGAACTCTTCGCCGTCGAGTTGCACATTGATACCTTAAAGGGCGACTCTGGTACGATCGAAAGGTTGGCGATCGGCATTTACCAGCTCAGTCCAGTCCAACAACTGGCAAAAACCTTCCCCCCACAAACTATTCCCCAATCCCTCGATGGGTTGCGCGTGCTAGTCGTTGATGACGAAGCCGATGCCCGCGACTTTATCAGCGCCGTTTTAGAATTGCATGGCATTGCAGTCAAAGCCGTCGCCAGTGCCGCCGATGCCCTAGAAGCCATCGAAAAGTTTTCGCCCGATGTATTAGTCAGCGATATTCGGATGCCCGGTGAAGATGGTTATACCCTGATTCGGAAAATTCGCGCCCTAGAAGCCCTCAAAGGAGGTCATCTTCGGGCAGGTGCCATTACCGCCTATTGCGATGAGAATCGCGAAAAAGCCCTAAGCGCCGGGTTTGAAGCACATCTAAATAAACTTGCCGAACCGAGTCAATTGATTGAGATGGTTAGCCAGTTAGCCGGACTTCCATGAACTCACCTGACACCTCAAACCATTTACCAGAAACCGTCTTTGCCGGAGGGAGTGAGATGGCTGCCTTAATGCGATCGCGCGATTGGTCGCAAAGCCCCCTCGGCCCCGTAGACACCTGGCCGCAGAGCTTAAAAACAGGGATTCGGATTATCTTAGGTTCGCGCTACCCCATGTTTATTTGGTGGGGAGCCTCGCTGATCCACTTCTACAACGATGCGTATATTTCCGTTTTGGGCAAGCGCCATCCCCAGGCATTAGGCAAATCTGCCCGCGAAATTTGGTCAGAACTTTGGCACTCTGTTGGGCCGCTTGCCGATGACGTACTCAACCACGGCACCCCCTCCTGGAATGAAGAATTTCTAGAAATTATGGAGCGCAACGGCTACCGAGAAGAAACCTACTTTACCTTCTCCTATAGTCCCATCGGCACAGATGATGGGAGAATCGGCGGGATCTTTTGCGCCTGTACCGAAGACACCCGCCGAGTTATAGACGAACGCCGCCTGCGAACCTTGCGGGAATTGAGGGCAGAAACCGCCCATACCAAAACCGTTACAGAAGCCTGTCAGATGGCGGCGGCAGTATTCGGCAATAACCCCAAAGATATCCCCTTTGCGCTAATTTACCTGCTCGATCGCGATCGCCAACACGCCCGCCTCGCCAGCACCACCCAGTTAGCAATGGGAACGCCTGCGAGTCCCCTTCAGATTATCCTGGGGGATAGCGCCTCAGAGGGTTGGTTGCTCGATCGGGTGGTGACGAGCAAGGAAAGCTGCATCATCGAGGATCTAATCGAACGCTGGGGTTTCCTACCAGGGGGGGCTTGGGACGAATCTCCCCACCGCGCGATCGCCCTCCCCCTGTTCCGACCCGGACAAGAAATATTGGGGGTACTCATCGCCGGTATCAGCCCCTATCGAACCCTCGATGACGACTATCAGGGTTTTTTTGACCTCATCGCCGCACAAGTCACCCTCGCGATCGCCAATGCCTTAACTTACGAAGAAGAACGCCAACAAACCGACACTTTAGCAGCACTCAACCAAGCCAAAACCACCTTTTTTAATAACATTTCCCACGAATTTCGCACGCCCCTCACCCTGATGCTGGGGCCAGTTGCCGATGCCTTAGCCGACCTCGACCTTCCGCTGCCTCTCTACCAACAGCAACGCCTTGAACTCGTCCAGCGCAACGGCTGGCGCTTGTTAAAGTTAGCGAACGCCTTGCTAGACTTCTCGCGCTTAGAGAGCGATCGCGTGCAAGCAGTCTACGAGCCAACCGACTTGGCAACCTTCACTACTGAATTAGCCAGCATCTTTCGTTCCGCCATCGAGCGAGCGGATTTGCGCCTAACCGTCAACTGTCCGCCCCTCCCAGAACCCGTTTATGTCGATCGGGAAATGTGGGAAAAAATTGTCCTCAACTTGCTCTCCAATGCCTTCAAATTTACCTTTGAAGGCGAAATTACCGTCACGCTGCGATGGCTTGCCACCCCCAACCCCACCATCGAACTCGCCATCCAAGATACAGGCATCGGCATCGCCAAAGCTGAACTTCCCCACCTGTTTGAACGATTCCACCGCGTCAAAGGAGCCAAAGGACGCAGCTTTGAAGGATCGGGCATTGGTTTATCCCTCGTGCAAGAATTAGCGAAACTGCATGGCGGTACCGTGCGAGTTACCAGCACCGAAGGAGAAGGGAGTTGTTTTATCGTCTCAATGCCCGCCGGATGCGCCCATCTTCCCCCCGAACAGATCGGAACCACTTGCCCCCTCACCTCCACAGTCCTCGGAGCAGCCCCCTACATTGAGGAAGCCCTGCAATGGTTGGGTGAAACCCTCCCGGTTTCCATTCCCTCCTCTTCCTCCTCCTATCGCATTCTCTTGGTAGATGATAATGCCGATATGCGCGATTACTTGCAACGGCTGTTAAGCCAACGCTGGCAAGTCGAGACAGCCCCCGATGGCGCGATCGCCCTAAACTGCATTCAACAAGCATTGCCCGATCTGGTGTTAACTGATGTGATGATGCCGGGAATTGATGGATTTCAACTCCTTAATATCCTGCGGGCCGATCCGCTTACCCAAGGAATTCCGGTGATTTTACTATCCGCACGCGCCGGAGAAGAAGCCACTATTGAAGGCTTGGTAGCCGGAGCCAATGATTACTTGATTAAGCCCTTTTCCGCCCGCGAACTGATAGCGCGGGTAGAAACCCAACTGCAAATGTCGCGGTTGCGCCAAGAACGCTCTGCCAACCGCTTTAAAGATGAGTTTCTGCTGACGCTCACCCACGAGTTGCAAGCCCCCCTCGCGAACATTCTGGCGTGGGTGCGTTTATTGCAAACCCAAACGTTTGATGCCTCCAAAACGGCTCGCGCTTTAGCAACCATTGAGCGCAATGCGGCAATTGAGGCAAATCTGGTGAAAGATTTACTGGATGTTTCCAGTATCCTCTCAGGTCAATACAAACTTCAGCCTCAACCCGTCGATCTGGTACAACTGACCCAAGAAGTCATTAACCCGTGGCGTCACCCCGCCCGGAATAAGCGCATTCAACTGGTGGAAACCCTAGGAACAGCCAATCAACCGATTCGCGTTTTAGGCGATCGCGATCGTCTCATGCAGGCGATCGCCCATTTACTCTCCAACGCGATTAAATTTACCCCAAAAGGCGGACGAGTGGAGATTGAACTTGAAGTGTGTGCCTCTGAGGTTGAACTGCGCGTTCGGGATACGGGTATTGGCATTCACCCAGAATTCCTTCCCTATGTGTTTGAGCGCTTTACCCAAGCTGAAGTCCCTAGCCGTCACTCGCCTGGGGGGGTGGGAATTGGGTTAGCGATCGCCCATCTGTTGGTTGAGTTGCACCACGGTACGATCGAAGTCGCCAGCGAGGGGGAAGGCTTAGGCTCAATCTTTACCGTCCGATTGCCGTTCAATGAGGCGATCTAAGATCGATTAGAGATGGTTCTATTCTCTTTTTGGGTTAAACGCAACGCAATCCCTTTTTCATAGTAGGCCGCCTCGTTGATGAACACGGGATAGACTACCGAGTCCCCGCTATAGGCGATCGCCTTGCCATCAAAGGTTAAAAATAGCGGATCGCCGGGGTGTAAGGGTTCGTAATCCTTAAACTGAAGTTGGGGATGAATCATCGCATTCAGCTTGCCTTGCTCGGTGCGAGGATAATCAAGATCTGCAATATATCGGTAAAGGGTTAATGTTGGGGGTAGAGGTAAAAATGTCCCCTGATTGCAGGCTTCTAGGTAATCCAGTACCGCATAAATCAGATTTTCGGTTTCTTGAAAGAGTTGAGCATTCAGCACCCCTTGAGCCACAGGGCCGACTTCCACCACCAGTCCCAAGGGCGAGAGCGATCGCAAAACAGGACTTTCCTCAACAGACGCTTGGGGACAACACACCCTAACGCGGGGGTTTGTTTGGCTAAGATAGGCGGCGAGTTGCAACATCTGGGGGCGATCGTTGCCTAAGAGTAAAGACAGCCCCATATTCGCCGTCGTCGAGTGCAGATCGATAATCATATCAACCTGTGCGTTGCCTTTCGGTCCCAGTTGTCGCGCGATCGCCTTTGCTCTCAATTCCTCATAAGTTCCATTTGCCGGATCTTGCAATTCTGCACTCAAAAAACATCGGTTTAAGTCCTTCTCAATGTAGCGCCTGCCTGCTTCAAAGGCTTTGGGGTTGGCTAATAGCGTCAAGGTTGCAAAGCTACTGCGTTCGATCAGATGGGGGAAGCGTTGAAACTTCTCGATCAGGTAAACACCTGTTAATTCATTGCCGTGGGTACCTCCCACCAGCGCAACTCGCTCGATCTGATTCATAGTGTGACAGGGGAAAGACAACGGATCGCGTGACGCTCTTAGGGCTATTTGACCGGGTGGGAGGAAGGTTTAGGATTAAACTATTGTGGCTCCCTAAGCCCCCTTTAAGGATTCGATCGGACTCATGTCACATTTTAAGCGGCTTTGGTCTTGGGTGATTTTGGCGGGGGTTGGCGCGATCGCCATTATCGCTCTCAATACCCTTCCCTTTACCCGTTCTACCCCTTCCCCGTTACGGATCGCCTACAATCTCTGGCCGGGTTATTTTCCAATGGTTTTAGCCCAAGAACGGGGATACTTTGCCCAACAAGGGGTTCAAGTCGAATTAGACCGCGTTGGCGGTACGATTATGACAGATTTCCGAGCAGGCAAGTATGATGGGTTAGCTCTGACCTTGGGTAATGCCATTACCACCAATGAAACCGAACCGATTCGCATGGTGATGGCAATGGATGATTCAATGGGAGCAGATGCCGTCGTTGCCCAATCGCAAATGAGAGCGATCGCCGATTTACGCGGTCAGTCTATTGGCGCAACCCTAGGAGGATTTGGCGAGTTATTCTTAGAACGGATGCTTGCTGCCGGAGGACTCCCTCGCGACGCCGTAACCTTTGTCGAATCTGACCCTAGCGAAGTCCCCGAAGAATTGCGCGATAATAAGCTACAAGCGGCCCATACCTGGGAACCGCACATTACTCGCGCGGTAGCAGATGGCAAACGGGTGTTATTTACCAGCGCCGACACCCCCGGATTGATTACCGATGTTATCTTCTTTAAAGAAGAGATTGCGCGCGATCGCCCCGACGAGATCCGCGCCTTCGTGCAAGCCTGTTTCCAAGCCATCGAAGACTGGCAAGCCAATTTTACCGAAGGGAATGCCCTCATTGCCCAAGCCCTCGGTCTCGATCCGCAAGAGATTTCCCTAGAAGGAATTCGCCTGTTAACCCAAGCCGATAACAGAGAACGCTTTAACCCCAACCATCCCAGTTCTCTTTATCGTAATGCCCAACTCTACACGGATTTTTTCCTGCGCGTGAGAGCCATTGAAGCGCCTCCCAACCTCGATCGACTGATCGATCCATCCTTTATTCAACCGTAAATTAACCCATGCCTGCCGACCCCCCAAACCGACAATATGATGAATATCCATGACTTTTTTAACGCCCTTTGGCAAGACTACATTCAAATGGCTCCTTCTGCGGTGCAGATCCAACAACTGTTTAGCGTCACGCCAGAAGAGAACATCGTTAACGATCACGTCGCTTTCCGCACGCTCAACCTAGCGCCCATTCACCTAGAATCTTTAGAGCAACATCTATTGCACTGGGGCTATCAACGCTTTGCCCCCTACGAATTTCCCGAAAAGAAACTCAAAGCTTGGGGTTACGTTCCCCCAGAGGAAACCTTACCGCGTATTTTCCTCAGCGAATTGATTTGCGAAGCGTTTAGCGACAGAGTGCAAGCCATTTTACAAGAACTCTGCAACCCCATTAACCCAAAACGCGTTGAATCTCCCGATATCTTCTGGGCTGGGCGACTGTGGCAGCCCATTACCTGGGAAGACTATCAAACCTTAGCCCAAGAAAGTGAATATGCAGCTTGGGTGGCGGCGTTGGGTTTGCGTCCCAATCATTTTACCCTGAGCGTGAATCATCTCCAGTTCGTTCGCTCTCTCCAGGAGGTGGTGGAGATTGTGGAACAACAAGGAATTCCGTTGAATACCGCCGGGGGAAAAGTGAAAGGATCGCCAGAGGTGCTGCTAGAACAGGTTTCCACTTTAGGCGATCGCATGGCGGTAGAATTTGCAGGAGGCGAACTCCACACTATTCCCACCTGTTACTACGAATTTGCTCGTCGCTACCCTACCCCAGAAGGGACGCTCTATCAGGGTTTTGTGGCTCAAAGTGCCGATCGCATTTTTGAGTCTACGAACCTCAATCAATGACCCTTTCCTTGAAGACAACTTGCGATCGCAAATTGGGGAATACTTTACTGCCATTTGCCACATTTTCCCCAAGATGTGCTGATTCTAAGCCGGTAGCCTGCATTTATGTCCGAAATCAACGCTTGAACTCTTGTAGACGCCTACAGAAGCCGCCTAGTTGTATTGCACGCCGACCTGTTGTCGGGCACACTGGAGAGCATAGTTTTTGTTCTGCCATTTATTTGTTGCTTATTTCTGCTCTTGTTCGCTGAGTCCCTACCCTATGACCCTTAATATTCTGCGCTCATGGGCTGTAGCAGCGTCGGCGACGCTGTTGACGGCCCTGACTGCTGGCTGCGCTGTAACGGTTACGCCACCTCAGTCAGGTTCCAATTTTGTACCTGCTGACCCGCCCACTGCCGCCTCGATCGGTTCCCAAGAGTCCAATTCCGCTGCTGCTGAACCCTCTAGCCCAGCCTCAGCCAATTCCCAAGAGGTCGCGGCGAGATCGAGGGTCTCAGACAACCCCAGCCTAGACCGTCCTGCTGCTGGCGGTGCTGTCGCTAACCCCGTTACCGCAAGTGCTACAACACAATTTGTCTCTGGCACCTATTGCTACGAAGCCGATGCCCGCCCCAACGATGGGCCTGTTCTAGCTGCCTTAGAACTCAATGTTAAAGCCGATGGTTCGGTGTTAGGTCTACAGGCTGACGGCCAAGTTGAACGTCCTGAAGATGCAGACATTCAAACCTTTGCTGGGGTGATTGAGGGGCCACAATTGCTGATTCACCTCTGGAATATTTTTAACCACGGAGAAAATCCCATAGTCTGGCAGGCTAATCCAGCCCGAATTGACACAGGTTATCTAACCTATACCGCAGTGAACTGCGACGCGATCGCCTTCCGTTTCATGGGGCCGTAGTCGGTATATCCGCTGCTGATGTTCAATCTCTGAGTCTCAACCTACAAACCGAGGCTCAGGGCAAATCAAACTTTCGCATGTTGGAGACAAATCAATGGGTTTCTCTTTTGCAAGATTCTGGGTGGCGATCGCACTTCTAGCCCCCTTCACGATGGCCTGCGGAGCAAGGACTATTGATGCAGAGCGATCGTCTAATCCCCCTAACGAACCATCAACTCCAAACAATTCTGCCCGTGCAGAAACATTGGGGGCGATCGCACCAGGCGAGTATTGCTTCAACACCGACGATTCCGTGTTTAGGGTAGTCGTCCACAACGATAACCGCGTAGAAGCCTTTGGTGCAGATGCAGTTTACATCGACCCCAACGCAGAACGCTGGGCTTACGGCATCTACTACGAACTCATTGATGCTACCCTCAACGGTCAAACGCTACAGGGGAAATTACTCCAAAGCGAAAAAGCTGACCTTACCGAAAGCAACGTCACCTGGGAACTCCAGGCTTCTACCCTAGTCACCCCTCTAAGAACCTACCAACTCGTAGATTGTAATGCCGTTGCCAACGACTATCCCGCCGGGTGGGGTCAAGGCGTAGGTCGCCCAGTATCGTCCACCACCGCCCCCGCGCCAGCCTCCCCTACGACCCTGGCAGGAACAGCTAGATCGGGCAACGTCATTCAGTTTCAGCTAGAAGATGTCACCAGCGAATTTGCTCCCACCGCCAGCGATATCCTGCCCCTCCTAGACTTTGACCATTCCCAAACCGTCCAGTTTGAGCCAGGTAGTAATTCTACCGCCATTGTGCAAAGGAATATTCGGCCCAAGGAAGGACACACCTACGAACTGCAAGCCCGCGCCGGACAAGTTCTCCATATTGGCTTTACCTCCTACAACAACGCCAGCGCACTCTACCTGTTTGCGCCGACTGGAGCAGTAATGGCAAGGGAAGTCAACGACGCCCTGTCAGTTCAGCTTCCTCTTGACGGAGTTTACTACATCACCGTGGCGACTTGGGACAATAATGACAGCTACGATCTGACCCTACAGATCCCTTAACTCGCTCTATTCTCTTTTCAGGGCGTAGACGATTACTGGATTAACACTGTATTAGGTCTGAAAACCCTGATTGACTGACAAATCTGATTAAGGTGTTGTCCGAGCCGCCCTCTCCCATAGGAGCTACCGTGTATACATAAGTTTTCTAGTATTGTTCTACAAGGTTTTGATCCCCCCTAGCCCCCCTTACAAAAGGGGGGAACTGGAGTCAAAGTCCCCCTTTTTAAGGGCGCAGCGGCGCGTCAGCGCGGGGATTTAGGGGGATCTCAATTAGATTTAGGGTTCTTACACTAGATGTGTATACACGGTAGCCCATAGGAGAGGAAACGCTCATCGCTGATTGACTCCCTTCTCCCAATGGGCAAAGGGTTGGGGATGAGGGCAAAAGAGTTTTGTCAGTCAACCAGTTGAAAACCACAGTTTAAGCTATCCGTAAACGTTCAATATCTTTGATGGGTGGCGCTCCAAACATGCGGGAATATTCTCGGCTAAACTGTGAAGGACTTTCATATCCGACCTGATAGGCTGCATGGGTTGCATCGGCATTTTCGATCAGCATCAGCCGACGCGCTTCGAGTAGCCTCAATTGTTTCTGATATTGCAAAGGACTCATTGAGGTCACTTTCTTAAAATGGCGATGGAAGGAGGCAACAGACATATTGGCTTGTTCAGCCAAATCCTCCACTCGTAAGGACTGTGTAAAGTTAGCCTTGAGCAGTTTAACGATCTCAGCAATGCGCTGCATAGTGCTACCGGATGTTGCGATCTGGCGAACTGCTTCGCTTTGTTCGCCCATCAAAAGACGGTAATAGATTTCGCGAATCATCATCGGTGCCAAAAACGGAATATCCTGCGGCGTATCTAAAAGCCGTGTCAGTCTAATGGCGCAATCAACCAGGGCGACATCAGCGTTGCTAACAAACAAGCCCCTCACTGAGTTTTCTTTCTTTTCTGCGTGGGGTTGGATTTGGGCAATAATGTCACAGAGTTGGACTGGATCTAAATTCAACTTAAACCCTAAATAGGGCTTGTCTGGTGTTGCCTCCGTCACAAATCCACTCAGCGGCAAATCCACCGAGATGACAAGATACTGAGCGGCACCATACTGATACGTTTCCTCACCGAGCAATGCTTCTTTTTTACCCTGAACTACGATCGCAAGAATCGGTTCAAAGACGCTACAGATTGCGGTGGAAGCAGACGATTCCCGCATGAATTCTAATTGAGCGATCGCAGTTTGATGAGCGCCGTTTCCCCGGCTGTCGGTGTACTTCGATACTAATGTCGCGAGTTCTTGACACGCACGCAGGGCTGTACTTTGCTTTGGGGTTTCAATCATCATGCTGGCTTCTTGGCTGAGTAACCGTCCTCATGCGCTCATTATAGAGAAGGTTTTTCCTCATCAACCTCTTGCCTGAGAGGATTAGGCAAGAGGTTGCGAGGTTTGTGTATTTGAAACCCCATTTCTTAAACCTATGATGAACCCATGCCAAGAGAGCAATGAAAGGATGAGGCAATGGTACAAGCTGCAACAAAGATTGCTTTGATTACAGGATCGAGCCGAGGGTTGGGCAGAAATACTGCTTTAGCACTTGCCCAAAAAGGGGTTGATGTCATTGTGACGTATCGCAGCAATGAGGCAGAAGCAAAAAGTGTAGTCTCTGCGATCGCAGACCTGGGGGGTAAAGCGGTTGCACTGCAACTCGATACATCCAACACCAAAACCTTTGACGATTTTGCGGCACAAATTCAGCGATCGCTCCAGGATAACTGGCAAACAGAGCAGTTTGATTTCCTGGTTAACAACGCTGGGATTGGGATTCATGCACCGTTTGCAGAAACAACCGAGGAAGAATTCGATCGCCTAATGAATATTCATGTGAAGGGTGTGTTCTTCCTCACGCAGAAACTTCTACCGTCGATCAAAGATGGTGGACGAATTGTCAATATTTCCTCTGGCCTTGCCCGTTTCGCTCTACCGGGTTATGCCGCTTACGCCACGATGAAGGGGGCGATCGAGGTTTTGACCCGATACCTGGCGAAGGAATTAGGACAACGACAGATTGCGGTGAACGTGGTGGCCCCTGGCGCGATTGAAACAGACTTTGGTGAGGGTGTAGTACGTGACAATCCAGAGGTTAACAACTTCATCGCCTCGCAGACGGCTTTAGGTCGCGTTGGTCTTCCCGATGATATTGGCGGGGCGATCGCATCCTTACTTTCCGAAGACAGCCGATGGATCAATGCCCAGAGAATTGAAGTCTCTGGCGGCATGTTTATCTAATGCAAACCAACCAAAACAAACAGGAAAATCACGATGTTAAACGTAGAAAACAAAGTCATTGCCATCACGGGGGCAAGTAGCGGTATTGGTGAAGCCACTGCCAAATTACTGGCTGAAAATGGCGCAAAGGTTGTTCTGGGGGCACGGCGCACAGACAGGCTAGAAAAGCTTGTGGAGGAGATTCGCCATCAGGGTGGCTCGGCAGAATTCAAAACGGTGAACGTTACCGATCGGGAGGATATGAAAGCGTTCATTCACTTTGCCAAAGACACCTTTGGTCGAATTGATGTCATTTTTAACAATGCCGGGGTCATGCCTTTATCGCCCATGAGTGCCCTGAAAGTGGAAGAATGGGACGCGATGATTAACGTCAACATTAACGGCGTATTGAATGGCATTGCAGCCGGTTTGCCGATCATGGAAGCGCAAGGTGGCGGTCAGTTTATCAACACCGCATCCATTGCCGCCCATATGGTGGTACCGACTAGCGCAGTCTACTGTGCAACCAAATACGCAGTTTGGGCAATCTCCGAAGGACTGAGGCAGGAATCGGAAAATATCCGCGTGACCATAATCTCTCCGGGTGTTGTGGAAACAGAGCTGGGTTCTGACATCACAGATGATTCAGCACAAGAGGCTTTGAAAGAATTTCGTAAAAGTGCCTTAACTCCGGATGCGATCGCCAGAGCCGTTTTATATGCCGTATCCCAGCCTGATGATGTGGATGTCAATGAAATCATTGTTCGCCCAACCACCAGTGCCTTCTAGCCTGGAGTTGATTTACGCGGTTAGTCCTTTACTAGCACTGAGAGTCGCTCTTAACGCTGCCATACAGCAAAACCTCTCTATGGTTAACCCGCCTCAATCGCTCGCCACTCAATGAATCGAGCAAATTTCAGGGTCAATTAAAGATTACATGATGTAGTAACGTCTGTCTCTAACTTGGGATTTTCTAGAACATTTCTCAAGAGAGAGTAAAGACACGTTTTTTTCGAGAACAATAAAAGAGCATTCGTCAATTGAATAAAGACTTGGCATCAGCACTAGGCGGCTGTATCGCTTAAGGCTTTCTCCAGTTTGTCTATTGCAGCAATTCGGCTTACAGCATCCGTCTCTGGATACAGATTCATCTTCCTAATTTGTATCCAGAGTTCTTCTTGTCTGCTCGAAAAGTTGCCGCGATCGCTCTCTTGATTGAGTTGATTATTTTATGATTAAAGAGTTCGCCAAAACCTTGACAGATCCCGCTCCCCAAAATAGCAATAAACGGGATAGGTCTAGTTCGTCTCAACCTATTTTATTAGAAATATTTACCGAGCAGACTTTAGAGGAAACTCGTCAAAATTATGGAGGTTTTCTGATTGCGCTGGCAATCTTGGGAATTTGGGCTACCAGCATCGTTTACTTAATGGCTTGCGATCTCTCTGAGGTTAGCCTACCGATGACGATACTCGCTTGCGCGTGGCAAACCTTCCTCTATACAGGCTTATTCATTACCGCCCATGATGCCATGCATGGTTCAATCTTACCCCACCATCGGCGGCTGAATCATGGAGTAGGCGCGATCGCACTCATGTTGTACGGTCTATTTTCCTATAAACAATTACTCAAAAAGCATTGGCTGCATCATCGCCATCCCGCCACCGAAATCGACCCCGATTATCATGACGGTCAGCACTCAAATTTTGGATTTTGGTATCTGCATTTCATGCAAGAATACTGGTGCTGGGTTCGTGCCTTTCAATTAGTGGCTTTATTTTACAGCATTCACTACTTATTGCAGATTCCCCAAGCCAATCTTTATTTATTTTGGATTTTGCCCGCGCTGCTGAGTTCAGTGCAACTCTTTTACTTTGGAACCTTTCTTCCCCATCGCCAACCTGAAGGCGGTTATAAAAATGCTAACTGCGCTCAAAGTAGTTCCTTCCCGCTGCTTTGGTCGTTCCTAACCTGCTATCACTTTGGCTATCACGAAGAACACCACGACTATCCTCAGATTCCCTGGTGGCAACTGCCAAAAGTCCGCAAGATCGCTGCCCAAAATCCTCTGAACGACTGAATTTAGCAGCAGCCAACACGCGAACCCGAAAAAGACCCACCCCTCTTCTCAACTGATTTCATGACTCATTTTGGTATTATTTGCCCCCCCTACCCCGGACATATTAACCCCCAATCAGCATTAGGTCGAGAACTGCAAAATCGAGGACATCGCGTCACCTTTTTGCAAATTGCCGATATGGAATTGAAAGTGCGATCGCAAGGCGTAGACTTTTATCCGATTGGCGAAACCCTTTACAAACCCGGTTCCCTGGCGATAACCTTCAAGCAGCTCGCCCAACTCAGCGAAATCAAAGCCTTAAACTACTCCGTAGACTTCTGCCAACAGATTACAGAAATTATCTGTCAGGATGCGCCGAGAGCGATCGCCACCTTGGGGATTGATGCCCTCATTGTCGATCAACTCGAACCCGTCGGCGAAACCATCGCCCAATCTCTCAATCTTCCCTTCATTTGCGTCTCTTGCGGTCAAGCCATCCACCGTCGCGCCGACGTTCCCCCCTTCTTCACCCCTTGGAGTTACAACGATGACGCCTGGGCAAAAATCCGCAATCAAATTGCCTACACCATCCTAGATTACAGTTGCCGCCCCATCCTCAAAACCATCAACGAGTATCGCCAGCGGTGGAAACTGCCCCCCTACCCCCACATCTACGCCTCCCAAGCCACCCTCGCCCACATCAGCCAGCAACCCCCCGCCTTTGACTTTTCCATTCCCAACCTTCCCCCCCAGTTTCACTATACCGGCCCGCTGCGAAACCCATCCCCGCAAAATGTGTCCTTTCCCTACGAACGTTTAACCGGACAACCCTTAATTTATGCCTCCCTGGGAAGCGTGCAGAATACCAAAGCCGATCTGTTTAGGGCGATCGCGCAAGCTTGTCAAGGTCTGGACGTACAATTAATGATTACCCACGGTGGGGGCATGAGTGCAGAAGCCGTCGCCACCTTACCCGGTTCTCCCTTAGTCGTAGAATACGCCCCCCAACTCGAAGTCCTAGCCAAAGCCAGCCTAACCATCACCCACGGCGGACTCAATACCGTCCTCGACTCTCTCAGCTATGGTATCCCCCTCGTTGCCATCCCCATCACCTTCGAGCAACCGGGAACGGGGGCCAGAATTCGCTGGACTCGTACCGGAGAAGTCATCCCCGTCAGCCGCTTAAGCATTTATCGCCTGCGAGAAGCCATCCAACGAGTTCTCACTGAAGAATCTTACAGCCACAACGCCCAAAAAATCCAACGATCCATCCGCACAGCAGGCGGTGTCAAACGCGCCGCCGATCTGATTGAGCAATCTCTGGGGAAGAAGGGAGTTGGGAATTGGGAGTTGGGGGTTGGGGAAGAGAGGGAATTGGGAGTTAGGAGTTAGGGGTTGGGGAGAAGAAGGGAATTGGGAATTGGGAGTTGGGGGTTGGGGAAGAGGGGAGTTAGGAGTTGGGAGTTGGGGGTTGGGGAAGAGGGGAGTTGGGAGTTGGGAGTTGGGGGTTGGGGAAGAGGGGAGTTGGAAGTGCTGAGTTTGAAGTGCTGTATTTGGCTTGGTGCGTTGCGGGATGCTGAATGAGAAATAAAGTGCTTTTTAAGTCTTGAATTAAGAGCAAAGTGTTGAATTCCTACCAGACACTTCCATCCCCCCATCTCCCCACCTCCCCATCCCCCCATCCTCTCTAGAAGAGCAAAGTGTTGAATTCCCACCAGACACCTCCATCCCCCCATCCCCCCACCTCCCCATCTCCCCATCCTCCTCAGAGTCGCAAAGTCTCCCGTTCTTCCACGCAGAGGGGAGAACTTGTGAGGGTGGTGAGGGTGAGTTGAGAGAGGATATATTCAGCGAGTTGGTGAATAGTGCGATCGCCAAAGAGTTGTTCGATGGGGACTTGGACTTGGAGATCGACTTCTATTCGGCTTTTCAGCATTAGTGCCATTAAGGAGTCGAGTAAGGTGGCGAAGGTTTGTTGGGGGTTAAATTGATGGATGGGTTTTTGCAGAGAACTGGCAAACCAGCTTAAAAGATAGGTTTCTAATTGGATTTCTCGTTTGCTGGGGGCGGTGGCTAAAAGTTTTTCTAGGGATAAGTTGGGAATTTCCGCAGGCTGGGTGGGTTCTGGTGCGGCTAGCTGTACGGTGGTTTGGGCGGCGGCGCTGCTTAAGGGGGGGGCGGGTTCGCAACCTAGGGCGACATCTCCCCAACGCATCACGGTAGCAACGGCGGTTGCGCCTGCACCGTTGGCGTAGACGAGGATCAGGTCATTTTCTTTTAGTTTTTGCGATCTCGCTGCCCAGTCGAGGTTTGCTAGGGGGAAAACGGGCCCAATATTGGCGTAGCGGGGGTAAAGATTCCAAGTCCGTGCAGGATCGATGCCCAAGGCGCGGGCGCAAACGCTGGCATACCAAGCAGTTGGGGTGTTGAAGGCAAACCCGTTAATCTCTTGCAAACTCACTCCCGCTTTGTCTAAAACGGCTTGGGTGCAAGTGCGTACAAAGTCAACGGCGGTTTCGGCGATCGCGCTGGCGTTGTCTCCGGTGCGGATCTGGAGGCGATCGCTAGCGAGTTCGTAAGTATAAGCCCCGGCGGCGGCCCTGGCGCTGATGATGTGGGTGGCGAGAACCCCTTGGTGGGCGGGCATTTCGCTGACAATGAATGCGCCCGCCGCGTCTCCCATTGACCAGGATAGGGTATCGGTTTCTTCAACGGCTTTCGATCCCATCTGGGAAACGACAACCAGGATATGGCGATACTCTCCAGTTTGGATCAGGGCGCGGGCCGTTTGTAAGGCGACGAGGGCGCTAGCACAGGTGGACTCAAGGTTCCACGCCGGACAGCGCAAGCCCAGTTTGGCGGCCTGACCGAAGCCGAGGGTGTCGGAAAATAGGGAAGTCGCGATCGCTAAATCGATGTCATCGGGTTGCAAGTTCGCAGCGGCGATCGCCTCCTCAATGGCCTGGGTTTCCAGACTCAGCGCGGTTTCGGTCCCACTCAGCACTCGCCGTTCGACATTCCCCCGAAAGCGATCGCTTAAATACGGCGCAACCTCTTGCGACCAAATATCAAAGCCGCTGGGGTTGGCGGGTGCAGATCGGGCGATCCGAGAACGCCGGGAAGCAACAGGGGCGGCTAAATCTGGGTATTTTTCAGACCAGTAATCGTTTGTCCGAATTTCACGGGGAAATTGGACAGCAACCGAACGAATACCGATCGAGCAACTCGTCACGGTATAACTCCTTCTCAAGGGCGATGGATAAAGGAAGGAAGAGTTCAATCAGTGGAGTGGATTGAAAGCTCTGTACTGTTCAACTAGGGCCAATGCTTGAATCTGGGTCGGTCGCCTGCGTCAACAAGGGCTGACAGATAAATCTCTCAAGAGTCTCAAGCAGTAGTTGAGAATAATTAGCGACTGACTTAGGTATTCTACTACTTCACCTCCCCCTGGCAAGACCTCAAAGCCACTCTTTTTTTTATTCCTCAGAGATTTTTAATAGAAATTAATTATCAATAAGCTCCAAAATCCCCTGCAAGCGAGGTAGGGTAAGGGTTTGAAGCTAAACTTGCGATTTGGACAAAAGCGAGTATGCTGAAATCTATCAATAGCAGCCCCTGCTCGCAGCATTCTCCGCGTTCTGTTTGTTGCGCGTACCGAAAACAGTTGGGAGATAACAACTGCAAGCGCCCGAATTTGTAGAGAAACGCATCATTTTTTCCAGGGATTTGACCCTATGAATCATCTAGAAGTGATGGGTATTCTGCAAACCATCCTGAGCCATCTTGGCATTCCCAAAGAGGATTTACATGAACAGACTTTACTCCATCGAGATTTACAGCTTGACTCTACAGAAATCGTAGAATTATCTTTAGAGTTAAAGCGCCAGTTTAGCGTTCGAGTCAAACTAGAAACGCGTCAAGATATGACGCTAGCCCAGGTTTGTCAGCGCGTTGAAACGGCAATTCAATCTGAAATTAGTCTCTCCCAAACTTAAATATCTCTAAAGTCGTCGCTTGGGTTGAGTCTTGTTTAACCCAACCTACGCGACAGATTTTGGTTTAAAAATTGCTACATCAACAAAAGCCTCAGCTTTAAGTGGAAATTCAGAAGTCAGATTGACTTACACTGCTGCGATCGCTTGTATTTTAAGCCCCTTAAAAATCGGGGATTTTTATCAAGTTTTGAAGTCCAATTCAGTCACGAACCGCCCAACCTTGTAAAGAGTCGCCTCCCGATTCAAAAAGAGTCATGAAAATATCGCGCTTCTACTGCCAAATCCCCCTCAAACCATTAACGGAGGCTTGAAAATTTTCTTCCCTGAGCAACAACCCAGTGCTGGACTTAAAGGAATTGGCGTTGATATTGCCCCCATCGCCAAAATGGTGAAATGGATTGAACGATACGATCGCGAAACCCTAAACCTAATTTTCACCCCAAGCGAAATTGAGCGCTGTCAAGCTCATCCCCATCCTCCTCAAGCCTTTGCAGTCTGCTTTGCCACCAAAGAAGCCGTAGGAAAAGCACTCTCAACCGGATTAGTAGGAATTGACTGGCATGAAATTGAAGCCAACCTCTCCTCGCATCAACTCACCATTTGCTTGCATGGAAAAGCGATCGCCATCGCCGAACAAAAACAGATTCAGCAATGGCTAGCCAGTTGGTGTCATTGGGAAGAACGCGTCCTCGTTTGGGTTGTGGCTCAGTGAAAGATTAACCACCCAGGATCAAACCAATGGAAAGGATTTCTCAACAACTACCTCGCCGCTTTAATGTTGCTGCCTATTTTCTAGAACGCCATCTCAGCGACAAAATCGCCCTGTTTTACCAAGAACAAACCTATACTTACGCTCAAGTCTATGAATGGGTGCAAAAGGCAGCGCGATCGCTCCTAGAACTCGGCATTGAACGCGAAAATCGAATAGCACTCCTATTACCCGATACCCCAGAATTCATTTTCACCTTTTGGGGAGCCATCTGGATCGGTGCCGTTCCCGTTCCCATCAACACCGCTTGCAGCTTAGAAGAAGTGCAGTACATCCTGCAAGACTCGCGGGCCAAACTCTTACTCACCACCCAAACTTGGCAGACGCAACTGCACCCCATCCAATCTCCTAATTTACAAACAACCCTGCTTCAAGACGGAGAAACCCCCTTTTTGGCGCACCTGTCGCCAATGCCAGCACAACCGCTACCCCCTGCTGACACCCTCCGCGACGAACCCGCCTTTTGGCTGTACACCTCCGGCAGTACAGGCAACCCCAAAGGCGTTATTCACCTGCACCAGAACATGGTGGTCTGTGCAGAAAACTATGGCAAAGCAACCCTAGGCTTGCAACCCGAAGATATTACCTATTCTGTTGCCAATCTGCCTTTTGCCTACGGTTTGGGAAATAGCTTATATATGCCAATGGCGGTGGGTGCGGCGACTGTCCTTTCCGATGCCAATAACGCCTTTGATATCATTGCCGATATTGAGCGCTATCGACCGACAGTCTTTTTTGGCATTCCCAGCGTATATGCCAACTTACTCGCCGTTCGCGATATTGCGCCGCTAGATGTTTCTTCGCTGCGACTGTGCGTTTCAGCCGCCGAACAACTCCCCGAAAGCCTTTGGCAGCAGTGGCGCGAAGTATATGGCCGGGAAATCTGCGAAGGAATTGGGACGACAGAATTTTTGCATATTTTCCTCGCCAACCGCGCGGGAGAATGCAAACCCGGTACGTCTGGCCGTCCGGTTCCCGGATATGACGTGCGCGTGGTGGATGAGTTTGGCGCAACCTGTCCCCCTGGTGAAATTGGCAATTTGCAAGTCAGCGGCGACAGCTTGATGCTGGGGTATTGGAACCGACTGGAACAAACGCGGCAGGCCCTCTATGGTAATGCAATGCGAACGGGGGATAAGTACCTGTGCGATGCGGACGGGTATTTTAAGTTTATGGGCCGCAAGGATGACCTGTTTAAGGTGAACGGTCAATGGGTTTCGCCGATGGAAATTGAGGATGTGTTGCACCAACATCCGCAGATTTTAGAGGTGGCGGTGGTTCCAGAGTCTGAGGCGCTAACTCAGGTGGTGGCTTATATTACCCTGAAAGCGGACTATCAGCCATCCCCGGAATTAGAGCAGCAGATTTGCCGCTTTGCTAAACAGCGCTTACCTCACTTCAAAGCGCCGAAAAAGGTTTGTTTTGTAGAGGAGTTACCGCGTACTCCCACAGGCAAAATTCACCGCAAGTTACTAATGCGTTCTCAACAACGCACCGATTTTTCTACCACTCGCGCATAAATCAGCACTCAGGACAATTGTTATGGTGACGCAAATTCAAACGATCCCGACGTATCAAGAAGTATTTATTTCGGGCCAACAGGATGCGACGGCGATTTTACACCGCTGTCTGAAGGCAGGAATTTTTAAGTCCTATGTTCTCTACGAAGGGAAGGGGGAAGTTCGGATCGCTGGAAATCAGCTTGCGAGGGTTCTCGTAACGCGCGATACGGTGCAATTGGACAGTGGCGATCGCACTCGCTGCGAACCGGCTACCGATCCGTTTAAGCAGGTTGGGGAGTTGCTGGGGTCTTTATCGCTTCAAGACTGGACGGCTTACGGTTATGTGTCGTTTGATATGGCGGGATTTTATTCGGCCTATTCTAAGGCGATCGCCCAACCGTTGCTCTATTTTATGGTGCCGGAGACGGAGTTGCGCGTTTCTGCCGAAGGGGTGTTAATTCGGACGGTGCGATCGCTAGAACCCATCCAAACCCTTCTGGCCCAAACCAGCGAGATCCCCACCTATACGCCGCTGGATTTAACGCAAGATTTTGCCGACTGTGCGGACTATTCTCAACGGATCGAACAGTTGATTGGGGCGATTCAAAGCGATCGCTTGCATAAAGCAATTATCTCTCGCTCGAAGAAATTGAGCGGCAATTTGGATGTGTTGGGAACGTATGTTGTCGGTTCTCAGGCGAATAACTCGGCGCGTTCCTATTGCTTGCAGTTGGAAGATGTGCGCGCGGTGGGTTTTAGTCCAGAAATTTTGATGGAAGTCCACGCAGATCGAACCGTGATTACAAACCCCTTGGCGGGAACTCGACCCCGCAGCGATCGCGCTGAGGATGATGCGCGCCTGTATGACGAACTGTTTAGGGATGCGAAGGAGGTGAAGGAACACGCGCTATCGATTTGGTTGGCCCAAAGCGAACTCGATTCGTTCTGTCTGCCGGAAACGGTGCGGGTGTTCAATTTTATGGAGGTGAAGAAGTATCGCTGCGTGCAGCACTTGTCCTCGCGGGTGGGGGGTCAGTTACGCGCGGGTAAGACGCTATGGGATGCGCTGACGGTGCTGTTTCCGGGAATTACGGTGTCGGGGATCGATAAGTCGCAGGCGCTGGAGTGGATCGATCGCTTGGAAGATGAACCGCGCGGGATCTATGCCGGGAGTATTGGTTGGGTGGATAGTCAGGGGTTGGCAGATATGGCGATCGCGATCCGCTCGGTTTACCAATACGGTAGCGAAATTTATCTCAATGCGGGGGCCGGAATTGTGGGCGAGTCGATTCCCCAACGGGAATACGTGGAATCGGTGAACAAAATGAATACGATGCTGACCAATGTGGTGTTAGAAGCCTAGGCTTCAACCCGATCCCAACAGATGCCTTCAGTAAGTGTCTGTTGGGGTGATTGGAGTATTAAAACTAACCTTCATTTGGGAGGACAGCAGGCTTGCAAAAGAATACCGTTTGCTGTAAAAGTTACTGTTTTCAGTGAAAGTTATTATCAGTTAGAGTCAGGCGAAGATCGACCAGGGCTAGGGGCGATCGCTTTTCTCATTTTGCCTTATTCACCCAGGGATAAGGGCGAGCAGCCTAACTGAACAGCGGCGATCGCCCCAATTTGAATCGAAAAATTAGCAATAATGATTTTCAAAAATCAAATTAATGATAGTATTTTTCAATAATTTTCTAAAGATCGGGTAACTCGATCTATCCATATCAGGTGAGGGAGTGAGAATCAGTTTGAACGGACTATACCGAGTTCCCAGTCTTTTGCTGGCGAACGCAACTCTTGCACTAATCGCAGCACCCGCGATCGCCCAAACGATCGAGATCGCGGGTGTTACCATCCAACCCACAACTCAAGGTCTAGAAGTCATCCTCCAGACCGACTCAACCGCTATTCCCCAAACCTTTACCGGGAGCTTTGGGACAACATGGTTTGTCGATATTGTCAATAGCCAATTGCGGCTACCTACAGGTCAAAGCTTTGAGCAACGGGAACCCGCGCCCGGAATAGCCAGCGTTAACGCCGTTCAACAATCGCCCAATTCAGTCAGAATTACGATTGTTGGCACCACCGAATTACCCACCGTCGCAGTTAGCGATCGCAACGGTCAAGTGGTTCTTGCAGCGGCGACCGACTCCCCAACCGCAACGCAGCCTTCCCCACAACCCCCGCCTGCCATTGAACCGGGACAAGAAGAAATCGAAGTTCTGATTACCACCCCGCAATCAGGCGAACGCTACCTCGTCCCCAACGCCACCACCGGAACTCGTACCGATACCCCGATTATCGATACGCCGCAAGCGATCCAAGTCGTTCCCCAGCGCGTCATCCAAGATCAGCAAGTGGTACGCCTCGAAGAAGCCTTACGCAACGTCAGCGGCGTTTCCTTTGGCGGAACTTCCGGGAGTCGGGGTTACGATTTTAGCTTGCGCGGCTTTGAAAACGCACCCATCGTCCAAAACGGCTTTCGGTTGTATGGCGAACAACCCCTCGCCGAAGTCGGAACCCTCCAACGCATTGAAGTCTTAAAAGGGCCCGCGTCTATCCTCTACGGCGATATTCAACCGGGGGGAATTATCAACCTCGTCGGGAAACGACCCCTACGGGAACCCTTTTATGAAGCCGAATTGCAAATTGGCAACCGTAACTTTGTCCGACCGCGTTTAGACTTTTCCGGGCCGCTAACCGAAGAAGGGAACGTCCTGTATCGGATCAACGCCATTTACAGCCAAGGGGAAAGCTTCCGAGACTACGACCAAAAGATCCGACGATTTGCGATCGCCCCCATCATTACCTGGAATATCAGCGATCGCACCGACTTCAGCGTGTCTCTAGACTACCTTAACGAAAAGCGTCCCGTCGATCCGGGATTATTCGCCATTGGCAACCGCCCAGTTAACGTCCCGCGCGATCGCATCGCCAACGAACCCGACGATATCACCCAAAACGATTATCTCAGCACGGGTTACGACTTCGAGCATCGCTTCAGCGACAACTGGAAAATTCGCAACGCCTTCCGCTACCAGTATTATCAATACGACTACAACTTCACCTCTGCACCCTTTTTAATTGACGAAGAGACTGGAGATGTCTCCCGAATTTTTGCTCAACAAAGTTCAGAAGATCGTTCCTTTACCCTGCAAACCAACGCCGTTGGCGAATTTAACACAGGCCCCGTCGGACATACCCTCTTATTTGGGGTCGATTTGAACCGCTACGAAGAAGACTATCTAGCGTTTCTCGACTTCTCCAACCCCACCACCATTAACATTTTCGATCCCATCTACGGGCAAAACCGCAGACCCAACCGGGATGACCTAGAACCGTTAGGTAGCAGCTATTCTCGGCGCGTGAATCGGATCGGGGTTTATCTGCAAGATCAACTATCCTTCTTTGACGAGCGATTGATCTTCTTAGCGGGTTTGCGCTATGACAATATCGACCGCGAAACGCGACCTTTAGCAGGCGATCGCGATAACCAAAGCGATGACGCCTTTACCCCCCGCTTGGGTTTAGTTTACAAACCCGTTGAAAACGTCTCCCTCTACGCCAGCTATTCGCGATCCTTCACGCCAAACTTGGGAACCACGGCGACGGGAAGTTCCCTAGAACCGGAAAAAGGCGAAGGATATGAAGTAGGGGTCAAAACAGAACTCTTCGATCGGCGATTGATTGCCACCCTGGCTTACTTTGACATTACCAAACAAAATGTCGCCGTTGCCGACCCCGACTTCCCCAACCTGGGTTTTGTGATTCCCACCGGCAGACAGCGCAGTCGCGGCGTGGAATTGGATGTCACCGGAGAAATTGTACCGGGTTGGAATGTAATTGGCTTCTACACCTATAACGATGCCAAAGTCACCAGAGACACCAACCCCGACTTTGAAGGTAGCCGACTGGCGAATATCCCCAAACATAGCGCCGGGTTGTGGACAACCTACGAAATTCAGCAAGGCGATCTCCAAGGGTTAGGATTTGGGGTGGGATTTAACTTTGTAGGCGATCGCCAAGGAGGTTTACCCAATAGCTTTAAACTCGATAGCTACTTTCTCACCAATGCCGCCATTTACTATCGGCGCAACAACTGGCAACTCGCTTTAAACTTCAAGAATATCTTTGATGTCAACTACATTGAGTCAGCCAGCACCCTGAGAAACGCTAACATTAATCCCGGCGAACCGTTTACCGTCCTCGGTTCCATCACCGTTCAGTTTTAAGCCAGGAGAAAGGTTTTGAGGAGAAAGTCGCGTTTGAGGTGGATCGTCCCCTTAGCCCTCTTAGTGTTAACCGCCTGTCAAGATCGGACTAGGGACACTCAACCCCCCTCAGCCGCAGCAGAGTGTCAGCAGATCCAACACTCCCTGGGAGAAACGCAAATTTGTCAACCTCCCCAGCGGATTGTTGCCCTTTCCCCCAGTTTGTTAGAACTCTTGCTGGTATTGGATTTGCAGCCCGTCGGTTATGCCGATTTGGTGAAGTTTCAATCCGATACGCTAGATAATCCTCGCGAACAGATTCCTTTACTTGGCGATCGCATTACCCAACCGATTCGTTATGTTGGCACTTCTCCCGATCCTTCTTTAGAAGCGATCGTTCAACTCAAGCCAGACTTAATTCTGGCAACCCTGGAGATGAATCAACAGGAGTATGCGCTGCTGTCTCAAATAGCCCCAACCTTGATTTTGCCCTACGGTGTGGGTAACGACTGGCAAGAGAATTTACAGAAAATTGCCCAGATCGCCGATCGCCGCGAACTGGCTCAAAACGCGATCGCTCAACATCAACAACGAATCGCCCAAGTTCGGCAAAATCTAGCCGCCGCAATTCAAGAACGCTCTCGCATCTTAGTCTTAGTCGGTAATCAACTCGATCGCGGCTTGCGCGTTGAAGGGAATACCACATCCTGCGGTTCTCTACTGGAAAATATTGGATTTGAGTTGGTTTTACCCCCCAACTCGCCAACGGGAAGTCCCAATTTATCGCTTGAAAAACTGCCCCAGCTTCCCGCCGATTCTGTTTTATTGTTGGGTTACGACTTTAGCCGCAATGCACCCCAAACTCAGGACTTCGAGCGATCGCAGTTACAACAAATTCAACAAGACTGGGAGAATAACGCGATCGCCCAATCGCTCAAAGCCAGTCAAAACAACCGCGTCTATTTTGCCAGTGCTTATAGTTGTTTAGCCTATCCCGGTCCCTTGGGGGCAGAAGTTTATCTCCAGGAAATTGAGGAGCAAATACTCTCGCCCTAACTATAGCGAAGTGCTGAGTGCTGAGTGCTGAGTAAGTCTCATCCTTTTAGCAGTTCAGTCTGTCCTAAACCTTACTGAGTACAGCTACATCCTTTTTTCTAAATATTACCGTGCGTGGATTTCTAATCATCTGGAGCGGTCAATTCGTCTCTGCCATTGGCAGCGCCATGACTCAATTTGCCCTCACCCTCTGGGTGTGGGAGTTGACTGGGGCAGCAACGGCGATCGCCTTATTTAGCTTCTTCTTTCAGCTTCCCCAAATTTTTGTCACCCTCTTTGCCGGGTTGCTCGCCGATCGGTTTAACCGCAAGCATTTAATGATTTTCAGCGATACTTGCATCGTCTTGTGTACGCTGATAGTCGGCTTGCTGTATGCCACCGATACCTTGCGCGTCTGGCATCTCTACGGTTTAGCGGCTGTTTATGGGTGTTTTGGGCCCATTCAAAATCTCGCCTATTCCACCGCCATCCCCTTAATTGTCTCCTCCGAGCATTACACCCGCGTCAGCAGCCTCGCTTCCTTAGTCACTTACGCTTCTGCCATTTTTGCCCCCGCCTTAGCCGGGAGTTTGTATCCGCAAATTGGCTTATTGGGGATTATTTTGATTGATGTTGCCACCTTTGCGATCGCAGTGGCTACCCTCATTTGGCGCAGAATTCCCCAACCCCCACCCGCCGACGCCGAAACCAGCCAACCCGAATCAATTGTGCAAAAGGTGGTTTGGGGCTTTCGGTATATTTTCTCCCGACCGAATTTATGGGTGCTAACACTCACCTTTTCCCTATTTTGGTTTTTCCAACAACTCGGCGAAACCCTTTATCAACCCGTCATCCTTGCCCGGAGTGGAGGAGATGCCCAAGTTTTGGGGGCAGTTGTCACCGCCGCTGGCGTTGGGGGTGCAATTGGCGCGATCGCCCTCGGCATTTGGGGCGGATTTCGCAGCCGAGTCCGGGGGATGTTAGTCGGCTTTATGGGAATTGGTTTGAGTAAAATAGCCTTGGGTGTCGGTCGCGTACCGCCCTTGTGGATGGGGGCGCAATTTTTTGCCTCGCTACATCTGCCCCTCGCCTTTAGTTCCACCAATGCTATCTGGTATGCCGCAATTCCCAGCCATGCCCAAGGGCGCGTTTTTGCCGCCGATCAAGCCATTGGCACCATTGTTGGCACATTTGCCAGTTTAATTGCTGGCCCGATTGCCGATTTTATCTTTGAACCCGCAATGCAACCGGGGGGGGCGTTAGCCCCAATTTTTGGTCGTTTATTCGGTAGCGAAACAGGTAGCGGAATTGCGTTTGTCTATACGCTATCGGCGGTTTGTATCCTCGCCCTGGGGTTAGTCGGTTCGCTGCTACCCAGCCTGCATCGGGTGGAAAAGCAAGCGCAAGAACCGGATGCCGTCACAGAATCATAAGGCTTATCTTCGACAAATTGTCTTTTGACTTTTAAGCAAAATTTACGTAGCTATTCGGTTAGGAAGCCCAACAGAAACTCCCCTCGATCGTTCAAGTCCTTCTACTGAACTCAGCACCGATTGCCATGACACCACCTTTTTCTTCAGGTATTGATACCGAACCCGCCTTAGAAACCGGGAAAAATCTGCTGTATCGGGCGGTATGGCGCTGGCATTTCTACGCCGGACTTTTCGTGATTCCCTTTTTGTTAATGCTGGCAACGACTGGCATTATTTATCTGTTTAAGCCTCAACTCGATGCTGCGATCTATCGCCCTTTGTTATTTGTGCAACCCACGGCTGAAACGGTTTCCTATACTCAACAGGTGGAGACCGTTAAACAAGCGTATCCCGAAGCGGCTGTAACGCGAGTCTTCCCGGCAGTTGCGGCTAACCGCAGTACAGAAGTACAAATCTTGACGGGCGATGGCGAGAATTGGATGGTCTTTGTTAACCCGCATACGGGACAAATTTTAGGCGATCGCAATGAAGCCCGCACCCTCAGCGCGATCGCCCTGAAGCTACACGGAGAGTTGATGATCGGGCGCTGGGGAGACTACCTAATTGAATTGGCGGCCTGTTGGGGATTGGTGCTGCTATTGAGCGGGTTATATTTATGGTTGCCGCGCGGTCGTTTTCGTTGGGCGGGAACGTTAATCCCGCGCCTTGGGAATCCCGATGGACGGGTGTTTTGGCGAGATTTACACGCCGTTCCCGGTTTCTATGGTCTGTTGCTGGTGGGATTTTTGATTCTGACTGGCTTGCCGTGGACGGGTTTTTGGGGCGCGACGTTTGCCAATGTGTGGGCGCGTTTTCCGGATCAAAAGTGGCAAAATGTGCCTCAATCAACGGTACTAACGGGAACGCTGAACCAACACGGCGAACATTCCGTTCCTTGGGCGGCGGAAATGCTACCGATGCCGCAATCGGGTCATCATGCTCATTCTGGCGCGATCGCCGAAACCCATGCAACGGTCGATCTAGACCAAATCATCGCCATTGCCCAAGTAGAAGGCATTTCTCCCGGTTTTAACATTAGCTTGCCTCAAGGCGAAACGGGCGTTTATACGGTGGCTGCCCCTGCTAGCAACCCGACTCAGGAAGTGACGATGCACATCGATCAATACAGCGGTGAAGTGTTGGCGCAAGTGGGTTGGCAAGATTACGGCTGGGTACCCAAGGCGGTGTCGATGGGGATTGCGATTCACATGGGTCTATATTTTGGTTTGCCCAATCAATTGTTGATGTTGTTGGCGTGTTTAATTACCATTTTGCTATGTGTTAGCGGGGCGGTGATGTGGTGGAAACGTCGCCCGTCGGGTCGTTTGGGTGCCCCAGCGCGATCGCCGATCAAGGTGCCGCTGGCAATTGTGGCGGTGTTGGGTTTGGCGTTTCCCCTGTTGGGTTTCTCGCTGGTGTTGATATTGGTGCTTGATTTTCTGGTGGTTGCTCGTATCCCGGCGCTGCGACGCACGCTGAGTTGAGCCAATCTCGCTAAAATAGCGGCAAGTCCGATTGCTGGAGGTTCAGGTGAGGAAAACGCTTTATCTGGCTAATCCCTATGGCTTTTCTGCCCAGCAGAAGGCTTTGCTGCTTCCCCCCATTCAACAGGCGCTAGTTGCAGTGGGTGCGGAGGTTTGGGAACCGTTCGCCCGCAATAACGCGGTGAATGTTGCTCAACCGGGTTGGGCGTATCGCGTGGCGCAGGCAGATTTTAAAGATGTGCAAAACTGCGATGGGATTTTTGCGATCGTCAATGGGACGCCCCCAGATGAGGGGGTGATGGTAGAGTTGGGAATGGCGATCGCGCTGCATAAAACGATTTTCCTATTCCGCGATGACTTGCGCCGCTGTACCGATAGCGAACAATATCCCCTGAATCTAATGGTGTTTGCAGGGTTGCCGGAGTGGGGATGGCAAGATTACTACTATACTTCGATTGCTGAAATTGCTTCGCCTGATAAGGCGTTGTATCGCTGGTTGCACGCTTGATATTATCCTTTCGACAGGCGATCGCGGGTGCAATCGCAAGGCAAGATCGGAAATAAACGTACCATTAAGTATGAAAGCATCTCCTTCGGGTCTTTTCCTATCGCTAGCAACGATAGCCGCGATTCTGGCAACGCTAGGTTTTAATGTTTGGTCAAATTTCTCGCCGCCAGGGGGGTCAAATATTGGCGAAATTGCCAATACGATCCTAGCTGGCGTGCAAATTATCCCGGCGAGTTATGCCTTTTCGATTTGGGGCTTAATTTATTTGGGGTTAATTGCCTATGGGGTTTATCAGTTTCTCCCCAGCCAGCGCCAAAACTCAACCCTGCGTTGGGTTAATATTTTTTTGATTGCGGCTTGTGTGGCTCAAATTCTCTGGGTGTATCTGTTTACCGTCCAACAGTTTTGGCTTTCTGTGTTAGTGATGTTAGCGATTCTGTTGCCGTTAATTGGGGTATATCTTCAATTAAAGACCCATCCGGTGCGATCGCGCCAGCGTAAATGGTTCGCCGATATTCCTTTTAGTGTCTATCTTGCCTGGATTTCTGTGGCAACGATTGTGAATGTGGCGTCAGCGCTGTATATGTCCGGCTGGCGGGGTTGGGGAATTGGGGAAACGGGGTGGACTGCGATTATGCTGGTTATAGGAGTTGCGATCGCGGGTATCTTAGCGATTCAACAGGCGGATATTGCCTTTACATTGGTGTTTGTTTGGGCCTATATTGCGATCGCAGTTCGTCAGGCGGATAACTCAACGATTTTAATAACGGCAATCTTGGGGGCGATCGCTCTAGCTGCGCTACTCTGGATCGGGATAACTCGAAACCGTACCCGAAAGACCCATGCCGTTTAGTCGGGAACGCGCTTTAATAACCATAAGGCTGCAACTGTTCCGACATAATGTCCGGTAACGCCGCAAATATTGGCGACCACCACAAACACATCGAGCGCCCGTACAATTTTATTGGGATCGGTAATCGCCACGCCAGGGGGTTGAGAAACGGTTTTTGCCACCAGCACGCCAACCGCAGAACCCGCCCCAAATAGACTGAGTAAGATTCCGGCTAAACTAGCCATTAAGCCAATTTGTAATAAGCGAATGGTATCTGCTTTTTTCGGGCGGATTTTTGCATCCTGACCTAACAGTCGATTCGCAATTTGGGTATAGCGCAACGCCAGAAATAGAGCAAACCCTAATAACACAATGCCACAAACGCCCCAGAAGATGCCAATCCCTAATCCGGTAATTGCACCTTCGGCAAAGTTTTGTCCGGTTGTGGCAAATAGCAAGGCAATACTTGATACAGCGAGTAGCCCCAACTGTATCCAGAAACTTGCCCAACCTGTCACGCGAAATGCATTGGCAATATCTCGAATTCTAGGTGTGGGTGCCGTGATTTCCGAGTTGGTTTGCATAACTCTCAACTTAATCGCCGATAGGATCATTCCCCTCACTTTGAGGATAGAGGCAGGGGCTACCTATTTCGCCTATCTCTAGAGTGAATCTCCAGCATTCGCAGATTGGAAAGCTGAATTTTCTTGTTCTGTGGAAATTCTCCCACTTTCTCGTCTTCATTCTATCATTGAGACTTGCGATCGCGATCGTTAAGAATTAAGCGGTCTAAGCCACCCTCTCCCCAGTCGCCTGCAATGCTTATCAAGAATTGGGGCGTTCCAGCAGAACTCTACTCATCAATATCCTCACTGCTTTAGCGGTTGCGTTCCTTTTTGTTATCTAGTTTTCTGCCCCTCTAAGACATTAACCCGCTCAATTCATAGCGGTTAACTGGCAACTCTAAATAGGCGCTCTTGAAATTGAGTTGCTTCTCGACGATTCAGAGGGCGACTGAATAAATATCCTTGCATATATTGACATTGCATTTGATGTAATAAATTCTTTTGCTCTTCCGTTTCTACGCCTTCTGCGACGAGTTCTAAATTCAATTCTCTGCCCAATGCAATAATCACCTTAATAATAGAAGCATCCTTAGAATCGTTGCTTAAACCTTGGACAAACGAGCGATCGATTTTCAGCGTATGACAAGGAAACTGCTTGAGATAGCGCAGCGAAGAATACCCCGTTCCAAAATCATCAATAGATAGATGCAATCCTCGATTGTATAAGTCTGTGAGTATTTTTTGAGTTAAGTCTACATTCTTCATGCTGAGACTTTCCGTAATTTCCAAATCTAAATATTCAGGACTTAACCCTGTTTCCGATAAGATATTGGCAACCATTTCAATCAGATTGGGTTGCTGAAATTGGCGGGCGGATAAATTTACCCCAACTCTAACGCCAGGTAAACCGGCATCTTGCCAAGCCTTATTTTGCTGACAAGCTGTTTGTAAAACCCATTCGCCAATCGGTATAATTAACCCAGTTTGTTCTGCTAGGGGAATAAACTTATCGGGCGAAACTAACCCAAATTGCGGATGTTGCCAGCGAATCAGCGCTTCCATACCGATAACTTCACCCGTGACAATGTTAATTTGGGGTTGATAGAGAAGCACAAATTCTTGGCGTTTCAAAGCTTGATGCAGTTCGTTTTCTAAGCTTAAAAATTCAGCAGCTTGAGAATTAATAACTGAAGTATAAAACTGATAGTTATTGCGTCCTTGTTCTTTGGCAATATATAAGGCTGCATCAGCATTTCTCAGAAGCGTTTCAGCATCCATGCCATCTTGGGGATAAATCGCAATCCCGATACTATTACTAATATGCAGTTGATGTCCTTCTAAATTAAAGGCATATTTCAAGGAATCAAGAATTCTCTGGGAAATTTTAGCAGGGTCTTCCGCACTGTGAATTTCAGGAATGAGAATTGTAAATTCATCTCCGCCCCAACGGGCCATCATATCTGTGGAACGCAGGCAATTTTTAACTCGTTCGCTCATGCTTTGTAACAAGCGATCGCCAGCAGCATGACCTAGGGTATCGTTGATATTCTTAAAGCGGTCTAAATCCAAAAACAGTACAGCCAGCCTCGATCGATCGCGTTCGGCTTTTTCTAGGGCGGCTAGCAACCGTTCGCTAAACTGTTTGCGATTGGGCAAACCCGTTAATTGATCGTAGTTGGCTTGATAGCGGATGGTTTCTTCAATGTGCTTGCGTTCGGTAATATCCATTGATAAACCTACGATCTGAACGGCTTTACCCTGTTCGTCGCAATAGACCTTCGTTTTCGTATTAATCCAGTGTTGAGTGCCATCGGGCCAAATCGTTCGGAATTCGATGTTATAGCTCATTCCTGCTTCAACCGCCTGGTGAATTGCGGCGATCGCACCCTCGCGATCCTCTGGATGAACGCAATCGATAAAATCGCGGTAGCTGGCATGATAATTGCCAGGAGGCAGGCCAAAAACGACTCTAGCTTGTTCGGAATAAAAACAGCGATCGCTGGTAATATCCCAATCCCACCAACCCATGCGGGCGATTTCCATCCCCAACTTGAGCCTAGCTTCGCTTTCTCGTAAGGCTAATTCCGTTCGCTTAAGATCGCTAACATCTGTCATTCCCCCTAGCATCCGCACGGGTTTTCCGGTATCGTCGCGCATCAGATAACTGCGATCGTAGATGTGCAGGTAGATCCCATCGCTGCGGAGAAAACGGTATTCAACGGCCCAAAATTGTTTTCCTGTGTCGATGGCATTTTGCACGCCCTCAATCACTCGTTGTCGATCTTCGGGGTGCAAGCATTGATACCACCATTCAACGTCAAGCTTGGTGGTTGCTGGGGAGTAATGCAGGAGGTGTTCGACGCCTTGATTCCACCAAATCTCGTTTGTGACTAAATTCCAATCCCAAATCACATCCTTAGTGGCTTTAGATAGGATCTGGAAACGTTCTTCCCCTAGCCGCAGGGCTTCTTCTGCCTGACAGCGTTCGGTAATATCGCGAAAACAACACACTCGCCCCATAATTTGCGATCCGAGTCGCTGCGGTCGAGAATAGCGCTCGATGACTCGATTGTCTTTGAGATGGAAGATATCGTAACCTTCGGCATCGGGTTGGGAAAATAGGCTTTGGGCGATGGCGACAAAGGCTTCGGGATCTTGAACGCGTTCTAAAAGGTAGGGTAAGGCGCTTTGGAGTTCTCGCGAGGCGATCGCAGATTCGGGTATGCCCCACATTTTCAGGAACTTTTGGTTAACGGTGGCAATGTATTTCCCTTCTCGGCTGGCAATAATGCCCTCTCCAGTCGCTTCTAGGGTAGCACTCAGCAGCGAGAGCGATCGCTCTATTTCCTTTTGCATCTGGTTGCGTTCGGTGACATCGACAATAAAGGATAAGACTGAGACTAAATTGCCCGCCTCATCTAAAACAATCGAGTTATACCAATCGCAGTCAATAATCGTCCCATCTTTGCGATAATTGCGGCTGTGGATAATGGGGGCATCCGGGTTGCTTTGGGATAACTGCTCCATTCCTGGGTAAATTTTCTCTAAGTCTTCCGCCAGGATAAATGGCCAGCAATCGGGACGCAGCCCAAATACTTCTTCTGCTTTCCAACCAAAGATTTTCTCAGCTTGCTGCGACCAACGCGAGACTTGAAAATGGCTATCCCACTCGATGACGGCGGCGGGTGTATTTTCAAAGTGCAGATCGAGTCTTTTGAGGGCGTTTTGCAAGGCTGTTTCGGTGCGTTTGCGCTCGATGCATTGCGCTAGGGAGTCGGCAATGGTTGTTAGCTTGTTTAAGACGTTTTGGCTGAGAACATCGCGAGCAAAGACCGCCAGGACGCCGATAACTTTGGCTTCTACGATGAGGGGATAGCCTGCAAACAGGACGATTTCTTCTCGTTGCACCCAGTCTCGATCGAAACTGCGATCGCTGAGGAGGTTATGGGTGAGGTAGGGTTGGGCGGTTTGGGCGATGCAGTCTATTTTTAATCGATTGACGGGACTGTCGTCAGTGGGGGTGGCTAATTCTAAGGCTTCATTGCTGCTGTTGAAGGTCCAAATTTGGACGAGGGGAAGGTCTAAATGTTGAGTTAAAACGCTGCGGCATTGCTGTAAGATTTCTGGTAATTCGTGGTTTTGTTGCAATGCCAAACCGATCTTGCTAATCAGGGCGGATAGGTGCGATCGCTCATTGGAGAGTTCTTCGGCTTGGTTTTTCTCAATGGCAATGGCGGCTAAATGGACGGCAACTTTCAGGGTTTGCCACTCGTGCGAATTGGGAGAGCGAGGTTTGCGATAATACATCGCGAAGGTTCCCAATACATTACCGTTATTGGCAATAATGGGTGCAGACCAGCAGGATCTTAAACCGTGCGACAATCCTAGCTGTTTAAAGTCTGTTCCTAGGGGATCGGTGGCAATGTCCGAAACGATCGCGGGTTCGCTAAGGTAAGCGGCGGTACCGCAGGGGGTCATGCCAGGTGCGATCGCCACCCCATCCATCTGGTCATTATAACTGTCGGGAAGGCTAGGCGCTGCGCCATATCTCAGTTTGCTACCGTTTCGATCGATCAGCAGAATTGAACAGAGCAAACCGCTAGATTGCTGTTCGATGGTTTTGGCTAAACAGTTGAGCGTTTCAGTTAGCGATGCACCCGTGGCAATCTTTTCTAGCACTTGGGTTTGCGCTTTGAGTAAGCTTTCGGCTCGCTTGCGTTCGACAATTTCACCGAGGAGTTGCTGATTGGTATCTCTTAATTGATGGAGGCGTTCGTCAACGTTTATTTCTAGGGGTTCGGGGAGGGTTGGGAAATCGCGATCGCTTTGCAGTTGTTTTTGAACGCTTTTGATGTCTTCTAACGCTTGGTTTAACTTGAAAAAGACTTGTTGCAGAATAATTTCGGGCGACAATGACAACTGCTTGACTTGTTGGCGTAACCCAGCTAGACGATCGTGTGCCACTTCTATACGGTAAGCAAACTCATCGATTTTCAAGGATACCTTCCCCTAACTTATTTATTCTTCAATAAAGTTAATATTGAGCTATATAACTTATTTCTTTGGATGCTGATTCCCGACAGAAACAGGTTTGCAACCTGCCTCAAAGAGAAGGCTCGGCACGCTCTCCCTAGAAAAATCGCCCAAAAATTAGCCCAAATGTATCATTTTAATGTATTTTATATTTCTATCCCAAGACATAATTTTAATCGCGATCGCCAACTTCAATCAGCGATTATCCCCCAAAGAGAGGGGGTGAATTCTGTTGCGTTCTTTTGATGTCGCTCTGCCAAGATCGTCTAGTGAAGCCAAAAATTAGCAAGCGCAATCATCAATCTCTTTCCCAACCGTTATTTCCCAATCGTTTCTTTTTTAAATCCAAGCTTCAATTCCGGTAAACTAGAACGATTAAAACGCCGACAAATTTCCGCTTTAACTTCTTCAAAAGTTGGATAACTTGGGCTAAACCCGATAGGAATCCAAGCACTATAGTTCAGAGATTCCAATCTAATATTTACCCTAGCCGGAACAATAAACTTACGAGGCGAGATATAAAGCTTTTCGACAAAACCCTCTCTATTACTTAAGGGAAGTGCAGGTTTAGCAAAGTCCTGTAGATATTCCTCAACTAAAAGCCATGCTTTAGTATCAACGCTTGACAAAAGATAGACCTTCTCAAAATTAGAGCTTGCTCCTCTCACCCATCGATCTTCAAGTCTACCATAAACCAAACCATACATTAACTGATTTTGGCTAAAATCGAACCCAAAAGGTCGAATGTAGAGCTTAATTCTTTCTCCATGACTCCAACCATGACTAATACCGCTTTGAGCGTATTTATTAATGTCAATTTCTTGTTTTATCAAGAGTTCTTCAATGCTTTTAACTTCGGAATCGCTTGAAATTGGCTGACTTTGACTAGATCGACTCCCACACCCCCGTCTTCCTGCTTTATAATCAGCACTAATTTGTTGTAGATTGGCTTTATAAAGTTCGCAATCTACTGGCTCATTAAAATGCAACTGGATTAAATCTGACTCATAAGGGACTAATCTTTTGAGATCGAACCTTAAGGATGTTTCTGAATCTAGCGAATTTTGCACATTAAGCAAGGAGGCTGGAGTTAATGCTCGTATCGGAGATGTCGCTAAAGTCGTTAAAGTATATTCTCGTAAGTCATCTAACTTTGTTTGACGATATAACCGCTCCCAGAAATTGACAGTGACAACGTATCCATTAACACAGAGACGATTCTCTAGGAAGTGGATAGTATCCCATTTATTAGCGTATGTCTTTCGAGACACAAAGGGTGCTTTACACAGAGCAGCCTGTTCTTCTACAGAAGTAGGTTGGAAGATCTCTTGAAAAGTAGACGTATCAATACAAATATGAATTCCTATTAAGCCTACTATATTCTTTTTCGGAGGGAGGGTACAGCTCGTAAGTGGCTCATGATTGGGTGAGGGAAGTTCTACACCTACAATAAAAGCAAAATCTGCGATCGCACTAAGCGTTTCTCTAAGCAGAGTTTCGGTAGGGCGTACCTTTTTAGTCTTGACAGGGCTAGAGTTTAAGTGGGGATGGTATTGATCAATGCGGTTTTTCTCAAGAACATCTAACTGAGAAGTAGGGACAAGTTCGTAGTAAATCGTATAAGCCCTTTTCTTCTGAACTTCTAATTGATAAAATCGATGATGGGCTTTTCCTTGCCAACGCTTGTAGAGATTTTTTGCTTGTCCAATGTACCAAACCATGTTAGAGGAATCTAGGACATAGTAAAGTCCTGAAGATTCGGGCAATAGATCCTTACTGCTTAAAGAAACCTTCGGAAGTTTTAAAATCAAGTCATCAGCAATCAATGGCTTAACCTCAAATTGAGTGGATATAGGCTTAGTATTCCCGCGTTTCTCTAAACCTTCTCAAAACAAGGAAGTGCGATCGCCCTCACCCCCACCTGTTGCCAGAACTCAGATCTTGCACCATCCTGAGTAAGACTTGAGAAACCGGGTTTCTCGACAAAAATTAAGGGTTTCAGATTGAGTAATTGGCAAGAAACCCGGTTTCTGGCACCGGTGCAAGATGCGATCGGAAGCTACGATCGATACTGGAAACCTGTAATTTGATCTTATTGTGACATCACCACGTATTCTCATCTGGTATCGTAACGATCTGCGAGTTCGCGATCATCAACCTCTACATCACGCCATCCAAGCCAACCCAGAAACCCTGATTCCCGTTTACTGTTTCGATCCTAGACAATGGGGAGAAACTGCCTATGGCTTTCCTAAAACAGGGGCATTTCGCGGACAATTCTTACTCGAAAGTTTGGCAGATTTGCGGGTCTCTTTGCAACGCCTCGGATCGAACTTAGTTCTTCGCACAGGCAAGCCTGAAACGATTTTGCCGCAAATTGCCCAAGAATTCGGCATTTCCCATATTTATTATTACCAAGAAGTCACTTCCGAAGAACGTGCAGTTGAAACCAGCTTAGAAGCTGCATTGCAACCGTTAGGAATTACCCTCAAACCCTTTTGGGGACATACCCTCTATCATCCCGAAGACTTGCCCTTTGAGGTGTCTCAACTTCCCGAACTATTTACCCACTTTCGCAAAGCCGTAGAAAAGTCAGCTACCCTTCGCCCAACCTATCCTACCCCCCAATCTTTACCGCCATTACCGCCCCTAGATGCGGGTTTATTGCCCCAGTTAGCCGATTTTGGTCTAAACGCTCCCGAACCCGATCCGCGTGCTGCAATCCGCTTTCAGGGTGGGGAAACGGAAGGACAAAACCGCCTCCAGCATTACTTTTGGAAACAGGATTTTCTCAAAGCTTACAAAGAAACGCGCAATGGGATGCTGGGTGCAGACTATTCTTCTAAATTCTCTCCCTGGCTGGCGTTGGGTTGTCTATCGCCGCGCTACATTTACGAACAGGTGAAGGCATACGAAGCGCAACGACTGGCGAATGACTCAACCTATTGGCTGGTGTTTGAACTATTGTGGCGAGACTATTTTCGCCTAATTTGCGCTAAACATGGCGATCGCATTTTTCGTTCCTCCGGTTTACAGGGGATTGAAATTCCCTGGAAAGAAGACTGGAAGCGCTTCAACCTCTGGCGAGAAGGAAAAACTGGCTTTCCCCTGGTTGATGCCAATATGCGCGAGTTAGCCGCGACTGGTTTCATGTCTAACCGTGGCAGGCAAAATGTCGCCAGTTTTTTAACTAAAAACTTGGGTATCAACTGGCAAATGGGTGCAGAGTGGTTTGAATCGCTATTAATTGATTACGATGTTTGCAGCAATTATGGTAACTGGAACTATACGGCAGGCGTGGGGAATGATGCGCGGGGTTTCCGGTTTTTTAATATCCTCAAACAATCGAAAGATTACGATCCGCAAGGGGATTATGTCAAACACTGGCTACCCGAACTCGCCAATCTACCCGCCAGTAAGGTTCACGAACCCTGGAAACTTTTACCCGTAGAACAGCAGCGTTTTAATCTCCGTTTGGGGGTAGATTATCCCCATCCGGTGGTTGATTTATTTAAATCTGCCGCAGATAATGAACGGTTATACAATGCGGCAATCTCCGATCGACCATCCAGCAATCGAAAAAAGTAATCTAAACCGTTTTTGCTAGAATTAGACTAACTCACTCACTGATTGAACTGATATGGAAGTAACTCATTTATCTAGCGCAGGACACGTTATTCTCCCCAAGAACTCGCGGGTTGCTCGCCAATGGAAAGCAGGGCAAGAATTAATAGCAATTGATATGGGGGATGGGATTTTGTTAAAGCCTAAAAATCCTTTCCCAGCAACGACATTAGAACAGGTTGCAGGGTGCTTGAAATATCAAGGAACGCCAAAAAAACTGGAAGAGATGGAAGTTAAAATGAGTTATGATATCAGGGAGCAATCAAGTTGAGTCCATCTTTAAGAATCAAATTGCCTCAACAAGAAATTGCTGATTTTTGTCAGCAATGGAAGGTTCAAGAGATGTCTTTTTTCGGTTCTGTTTTACGCGACGATTTTCGACCAGATAGCGATATCGATGTGATGGTTGATTTTGAGGATGATGCGACTTGGGGAATTTTAGAGCTAGTGCGGATGAAACGCCAACTGAAAACTCTCTTGGGACGTGAAGTTGATTTACTGACCAAGAAATCTATCGAGCAAAGTCATAATAGGATTCGTCAGCAAGAAATCTTAGGAACGGCTCAGGTTATCTATGTCGCGGGATGATGCTGCACTGCTTGATATTATTCGAGCCGGCCAGTTAATTTTAGAGTTTGCTCAGGGACTCAGCCGCGAGCAATTAAACTCAGATGTGCGTACCCAGTCTGCAATTCTTTACCAAATTGCAGTGATGGGAGAGGCAACGAAACGATTATCTCGTGAATTTCGCGAACAGCATCCAGAAGCCCCGTGGGATGATATGGCAGGGATGCGAGATATTGTTGCCCATCAATACGATCGGATCGATCTTGATATTGTTTGGCAGGTGATTCAACGGAATATTCCTGAACTCCTCAGCGTGTTGGTGACTTTGCTGCCCCATCCAGATCCGTAATTCCTAGGGGTTTGATTATCTTTACATTTCTAGACATTTGTGCTAGAAATATATCAAGTGTTCGATATAAAAAGTTTGATTCCAGCCCCTTCAGCTAGGGGTTTTGCGAGTAGGATGTTTTATATCGGACGTTCAATATAATTTATGCCTAAGATTGTAGACCGCGCTCAATACCGTCAAGAGTTGCTGAGTAAGTGCTTTAACTTGTTTGCCCAACAAGGTTACGGCTCCGTTACAATGCGACAAATTGCCCAAGAAATTGGGGTATCGACGGGAACCCTTTATCACTATTTCCCCAGTAAAGAAAGCCTATTCGAGCAATTGGTGGAATACATCAGTTGCCAGGATACTGACGAGCAAAATCTGGCTGAAATTCGGCAGATGCCCACATTGCAAGCCCGGATCGAGACAATGTTTGCCGTGATTACCCGCCAGGAAGAATACCTGATGCATCAAACGTTGATGCTGGTTGATTTTTGTCGGTACCAAGGGCGCGAGGAGATTAACTGCCATCAATACTTTAGCCCGGTGGCCGAGCGTTACGAACAGGCCATTTTAGACTGTTTGGGTCTTGAGGATGAAGTTTTAGCGCGGGCGATCGCAACTTTCATTGAAGGGGTCATCATCCGGCGACTCTATTTAGGCGATCGCATCGACATCACCGAACAAGCCCAAATGCTCGGACAAATGGTTGTTGCTTACTTAGAAAAATAACCCTTGGAGAGTTAATGAGCATTCAAGGATCGCTCAAACCGTTAAATCGTCGGGTGCTAGGAATTGCAATTGCCGCTGTTGCCTTCACGGGGGCGAGTGTATATTACGCCATCTCTCAATTTGGCCCCAAACCGCAACCCCCGGCGATCGCCCAAACCACCCCCACCATCCAGTACGTCACCGCCTTGGGCCGCCTGCTGCCAGAAACCGAAGTGATCCGCGTTTCCGCCCCCCTCTCCCTGGATAAAGACCGTTTAGCAGAACTGAACGTGCAAAGAGGCGATCGCGTCGAAGCCAATCAAATTATCGCCATTCTCGATAGTCGCGATCGCTTAGAAAACGCCCTCAACCAAGCCCAAGAACGCCTGCGCGTCGCCGAAGCCAAACTCGCCCAAGTCAAAGCCGGGGCAAAATCCGGAGAAATCAACGCCCAACAGGCCACCATTCGCCGCCTAGAGGCCCAATGGCAAACCGACACCGCCGCCCAACAAGCCGTCATTAGCCGCTTAGAAGCGCAACTCCAAGGGGAGATCGCCGCCCAACAAGCCACAGTAGAACGCCTCGAAGCCGCCCAACAAAACGCCGAAGCCGAATATCGCCGCCACGAACAACTCTATAAAGATGGGGCAATTTCCACCTCCCTGTTTGATAGCAAGCGCCTCACCTGGGAGACGCAACGCCAACAACTCAACGAAGCCAGAGTCACCCTAGAACGGATTCAAAATACCGGCCGCCAGCAACTCAACGAAGCCAGAGTCACCTTAGATCGCCTGGAACGAACCGGAAGCCAACAGGTTAACGAAGCCCAAGCCACCCTAGAACAAATCGCAGAAGTCCGTCCTGTGGATGTGCAAGCCGCCCAAGCGGAGGTAGACGCCGCCTTAGCCGATGTGAAAAAAGCCGAAAGCGACTTAAATCAAGTGTTTATTCACGCCCCCATTGGCGGCCGCATCCTCGAAGTTCATACGCGACCCGGCGAAACCCTCAGCGATAACGGCGTGGTGGACTTGGGACAAACCGATCGCATGGAAGCGATCGCCGAAGTCTATCAAACCGACATTGGCAAAGTCCGTCAAGGCCAAACCGCCATTATTACCAGCGACTCCTTTGATGGGGAATTGCGGGGAACTGTCCGCTTAGTTGGGTTGCAAGTCGGCCAGCAAAGCGTGTTTAGCAACCAACCGGGCGAAAACCTCGATCGCAAAGTTGTGGAAGTGCGAATTCGCCTCAACCCGGAAGATAGCCAACGGGTTGCAGACTTAACCCACCTTCAAGTTCAAGTGGCGATTCAACTCTAAGGATGTACAGGTGATGTTTCAAAAACTCTGGCAGAAAACCCCCCTCGCCTGGTTGCAAGTTAAACGAGAAAAGAATCGTTTGGCAGTGGCGCTAGCAGGCATTGCTTTTGCCGATATTTTGATGTTTGTGCAATTGGGGTTTAAAGATGCCCTGTACGATGCCTCGGTGAAGCCACACTATGCTTTAGAGGGAGATTTGTTCATGATCAACCCTCAGTTTGAAACTCTGTTTCAGGTCAAAAGCTTTCAGCGCGATCGCCTTTTTCAAGCGAGGGCAATTCCGGGGGTTGAATCGGTAAGTTCGCTCTTAATTGGTACCGGACAATGGCGCAACCCAGAAACGCGCATGACTCGCCCGATTTTAGTCTTTGGCCTCGATCCCGCTAGACCGGCTTTTCAGTTACCAGAAATTCATCAAAGCGCAGATGCTCTTAAGATGTTGAATCGCGTGGTTTACGACCAGGCGGGAAGACCGGAATATGGCAATATTGCTGAGTTATTTCAACAAACCAATCCTTTACCCATTCAACTCAACGATCTTGATGTGCGGGTGGCGGGAATCTTTACCCTAGGGGCTTCTTTTGCAGCAGATGGGAATGTCATTGCTAGCGATTCTACGTTTTTAAGGTTATTTCCCACGCGCCAAGCCAATCAAATTGATGTGGGGTTAATTCATTTAAGTCCGGGTACCGATATTGCTGAGGTGCAAGCCACTTTACGAGCCAGTTTACCTAATGATGTCAGTATTTTAACGATTGATGAATTCGCCGAACGTGAAAAAATCTATTGGGGAAATAGTACCCCCATTGGTTTTATTTTCGGCTTTGGGACAATTATTGGCTTTATTGTTGGGATTGTGATTGTTTATCAAATTCTCTATTCTGATGTTTCCGATCACTTGGCAGAATACGCTACCCTGAAGGCGATGGGGTATAGCGATCGCTATTTGGTGAGCGTGTTAATTCAAGAAGCCCTAATTTTAGCCGTACTTGGGTTTATTCCGGGTAGCATTCTCTCTTTAGGCTTGTATCATTTAGCCCAAACTGCCACTTTATTACCCATTGTTATGACGGTGAATCGTTCGATTACCGTGTTTTCTTTAACGGTGACAATGTGCGTGTTTTCGGGTGCGATCGCCATGCGAAAACTGCAAGCCGCAGATCCGGCAGATGTATTTAGTTAATACTTTACCCCAAAAACGACATGGTTTTAGAAGCTTATAAGTCTAATTTAGACCACCTTCCAGAGAAGAATCAACCCGCTATTGCCGTTCATCAACTGAATCATTACTTTGGTCACGGCGAACTCAGAAAGCAAGCTTTATTTGAGATTAACTTAGAAATTAGTCCAGGCGAAATTGTAATTATGACCGGGCCTTCGGGTTCTGGGAAAACCACGCTTTTAACCCTGATGGGAGGGCTGCGTTCTGCCCAAGACGGAAGCTTGAAAATCCTGGGTCAAGAAATGCGCGGCGCGAGTAAAAAGCAACTGATGAAAATTCGGCGCAATATTGGTTATATCTTCCAAGCCCATAATTTACTCACCTTTTTAACCGCCAAGCAAAATGTCAGAATGGCCTTAGAATTGCATGAAGAATATCTCAAGCAGGATATGGATGCGATCGCCACTGAGATTTTAACCGCCGTCGGTTTAGGCGATCGCACCGACTACTACGCCGAAAACCTCTCAGGCGGACAAAAACAACGAGTTGCGATCGCCCGCGCCCTCGTCAGTAACCCTAAAATAGTCTTAGCCGACGAACCCACCGCCGCCTTAGATAAAAAATCCGGTCGAGATGTCGTTGAAATGATGCAAAAACTCGCCAAAGAACGCGGCTGTACCATCCTACTCGTCACCCACGATAACCGCATTCTCGATATCGCCGATCGCATCGTCTACATGGAAGATGGACGCCTCGCTGAAGATCCCAATGCAGCGAGTTCCTAAGCGATCAACAGCGTAAAGCATAAAATATAGTCAGGTATTGCCATCACAGATGAAAGAAATTCGCTTTAGCGATCATGCTCAATTAAAAATGGAGGTTTTAGCAACTCATAACATAATTATAGATTCAGATTTTGTCATAGAAGCAGTGCGATCGCCTGATAGAATAGAAACTGGCGACGAAGATAAGTTGATCGCACAAAAAAGCTTGAATGAAAGTTTAGTGCTTCGGGTTGTTTATAGAGAATTCAATGCTTTCATTTTCATCGTCACTCTTTATCCAGGTAGGAAGTCTAGATATGAAAAAGATTAGCTATAGCAAAGATGTTGATGCTCTATTGATTGAACTTTCCAGCGATCCAATTGCCTATGCTGAACACGAAGGACAAGTAATTTTACATTACTCTCAAGATGCCAAACTAGTTCTAGTTGAAATCCTAGACTTTCGACGGTTGATGTCACATGAAATGGTGACTGCATTGTTGGCCTCATAAGAGATTTATCCAGATATACCTGAATTACCCATCACACTTGCTGGAAAAGATAGTCAAGATGCCAAACCCTATCTTGAAAAATTAGTCAATACTGCCCTAGAAAAACTAGACAACCCGGAATTGGAAGAATGAATCAACTGAAATATCGAGTTAATATTATTTGGTCTGATGAAGACAACAGTTATTTAGTAGAATTGCCAGAGTTTGCCAATGACATCCAACGCTATTTTACGCACGGCGAGACTTACCAAGAAGCCTTAAGCAATGCTCAAGAGGTATTAGAATTACTCGTTGAAAGTTATCAAGTTGAAGGAAAGCTGCTGCCCCAACCCCACACTTTACAGGCGGTGTAAGCTATCGATAGATCCAAACGCCATGAGTTAAAGCGTCTTCTGTAGGTTGGGTCAAGCCCTGCGCGACCCAACACAATACTGTATTCCGCGATGTGATTGCTACAATAACTCTAGCGCTGTATCAACCGCTGTCCAAAAAATTGAAGCCAGCTTTTCGTTCAAAGCAATTAACCCCTCAATTTCTATGCCTCAGACGCTTCAAGCCAAAGATATCGACCTGCGTTACTTAATTGACAATTTTGGTCTTCAACTGGTTCAAGATGACCTATTCTTTCCAGAGTGGCAAGAAAACTTACCAGAAATCACCGATTTAGACAAACAACTTCTAGATAAAGTCAAAGCAGGTTATCTAAATTTGCTGAATTACCCACCTTTGTTAGAAGATGCGATTAGAATGGCAATTCTCGATCCGCTTCTATTTATTGGAGACTTTTATTTAGCTCCTTTTTATGTAAAATCGGAAGAACCTATAGAAATCAACCTAGAAGATAAGGAAAATCTTATTAAGGGGAAAATTGACACTTTAGTATTAAAAGACCAATTTTGGGTCATGGTCATTGAGTCCAAAAGAGCCTCTTTTTCAATAGAAGCTGGACTCCCGCAAATTCTAACTTATATGTTGGCTAATCCTCATTCAGGACAACCTAGCTTCGGCATGATTACTACAGGAGGAAGTTTCATATTTATTAAACTAGTAAAAAATGCAATTGCCCAATATGCCACTTCTAATATATTTGATCTTCGCAATCGCGGTAACGAGCTATACAGCGTCCTTAGCATATTGAAAAAACTCAGTCAATCTGTCATGTTTGATTGTTAGGTTGAGGATCTGAATTTGGGAGAAAAACTAGACAACTTGGATAAACAAGCAACTTGAAGCTTTGCAAATAAAACTGCTATGACGATTACGGCAATAAATCTACCAATGGATCGAATTCGTGAGTTTTGTCACAAGTGGCAAGTTACCGAATTTGCCCTGTTTGGCTCTGTTTTACGCGATGATTTTCGCCCTGAAAGCGATATTGATGTGTTAATCGCCTTTTCTCCCACTGCGAAACGGGGGCTAACCGAAACACTGCAAATGCGCGATGAACTGCAAGCTATTTTTAACCGACCTGTAGATTTAATTATAAAAGCTGCGATCGAACGCAGTGAAAACTGGCTCAGACGTAAAAATATTTTGGAATCTGCACAAGTTATTTATGTCGCGTGAACCAGAATTTGTAATCGATATCGCTAATGCGATTAGGCGCAGTTTACGTTATGCAAATGGGGTTAGTAAATCAGGACTGGAAAGCAATGACGAGAAATTGTCTGCAATTCTCTACCAAATTACAATTATTGGCGAAGCTACCAAAAGGCTTTCCCAGCCGTTCCGTCAGCAACATCAAGAAATTCCCTGGCGACAAATGGCAGGAATGCGAGATGTAATAGTCCATGAATACGATCAGCTTGATTTTGATGTGATATGGTTGAAAATAAATTGCCCGAACTTTTGGACTTGATTGAGTCTTTAATTTAAAGGTATTTTGTAGATAAGTCTTAAAAAAACTGCTACAAACTTTTAAACCAGGAGTAGAACGAGCTGCTTGACTAAGCCAAACAACAAGTTGCGAGCGCACTACAGGCGAGCGGCGCGCACACTTCACTGTTGTTTTGAACTTCCGTCATGAAAATAGTTGAGTCAACGACAAAACAAGAGAAAACAATTTGCTCTGCCTTCGTTTACTTATCTATCTTCTGAAGTTTGGATTTTCAAACCTATATCAATTTGACTTTGCTTTACTTGATTAACACATCTCAACCATTCATGCCATACAGCGGGATCGGCAGTTGTACCATCTTCCAGAGTACTCATGTCACCAAGTAATCCCCCCAAATCATTTAACTTTGTCCTCTCATACACAGCGTCTAGATAAGCATACATGGCAGCATATGCCTCTTTTTCAGTTAAATTAATACTCATGGTGTGGCTCTCGGCGATATACTGTTTCTAGTATATATTTCCTGTTCAATATTTAGAACATCAGCAGTTCCTCTTCCAAGTTGAAAAGCTAGACTTGGTTCAATCAGTCTTCAAGTATTAAAAAATTTTAGCTGTTCTTCCAGATATTTTTGCAATTCATCTCTATTATATTTAAGGTCGCTCACTTTTTGGGTAGAAAGTAAAATTAATCTGGTCTTTTCAAGGATATCTTTATGAACAAAATAATTTCCATCTAAATCTTCTAAATCTAAGTCTTCCATAAATAAAATATCTGATATTTTTTTTGCGTACTGAAGAAACTTCTTTTTGTCTTCGTTGCTGAATTGCTTTTGTTGTAAAAACATTTCTATAGCATTAACTCTCAAGTATTTACATAAAAAATGAAGCTCGATATAACCGGCATCCTCAACTTCTCGTCTGAAAGGGTTTGGTCTGGGATTCAACGCAGACATAACTTGAACCCAGTCCAGTTCTGACATATTCATCCAAAGTGAGGGAGTTGATAGAATAAAGCTAAGTCCATAGTTAACAGAAAACTTAGCTTGGTAAGCTAATATTTCTGCGAAATCATATTTTTTTAAATCATTCAAAAACTGACTAAAATAATCTATTCCGTAACAATCACCCTCATTATCATAAATATAATTTAGGAGATCGGTCATATCTTTTTGTATATTATCTATCATGGCAAGTATGTATTCACTTTAGTTACTTACGATAACTGCATTGTCTGTATTGAAAATGGATGCCTCGTCGAAGATGCATAAGAGCGAATCTCAGAGCGAAAGCATCCAACTCAAATTAGGAAACCCAAGTCGAGCGAGGCATTAAGCAATGAACGCTATAGGCACCTGCTTCTGGGGTTTGAATGCGGGCATCTAGTGCCAAACTTGCCAGAGAATAAGCATCTAGTGCTGATAGTCTTTTTTCTTCTTGTACCCGTCTAATTAACGCCAAGGCCGATTGATTCATCGCCTCCATCGCATCGCCTTGTACTGCGTAGGTGACATAAGAGTTCTGTGTATCCGCTTGAGGCAAACGGGGTACTGCCGGACTGTCATTTTTAGGCAGCATACAGTAAACGCCCTTCAGTTGATTCACCACTTCAGCAACCCGAATATCCCCATAGGTTGCCATATATCGACGCGCATCTTGAGCGCTCAATCCTTTCCATTCAGATAGGAACTTGAGCGTTTCTTCTTCCATAATCCGCAGAGCAACGTTCATATCGCGATCGTAGCCTAGCGTCATCCAATGGGTCGGAGATTCAATTCTTGGCCAAGCAAGCGTTCTTCCTTTGAGAACTTCAACCGTGAGATTGAGTTCATTAAACGCGGTTTCTACTGCGGTTAAGTTAATTTCACCATTGCCCTGTACGGCATGGGAATCACCCGACCATAGTAAAGCACCTTCCACAAAAACGGGCAGATAAACCGTCGTTCCTTCTACCATTTCCCGACAGTCTAAATTACCGCCAAACGGTCCTGGAGGTACTGTACTATATTGACCGCTTTCGGCGCGGGCTACCCCTAAAATCCCAGGGAAGGGACGCACGGGTAACTCAATTCCGGGTAAAAATTCTGTCACCCCGCGTCTGGTATCGAGGTAGAAATGTTTGGCTTGCGCTTCAGGGAAAAGGTTAGGAAATTGTCCTAGGTTCAAATCGCCCGGTAAGTTCCAATTGGTGCCATAACTGCGGGGGACAATGCGGTTAATTTTAATTTTGAGAACATCTCCAGGCTGCGCCCCTTCAATGAAAATAGGGCCTGTAATGGTGTGCGGTCCTCGCCCTGGATGATCGACGCGCAACTTGGTGATTTCTTCAATAGAAACTCCTGGCAAAACTTGATTTTGAGAAGCCATCATGGTTTCTAGAAGAATCGTATCCCCCGAACGGATACGGGCGCGGGGCGTTTCAGCATTATTAAACCAACCCCATTGCACGGTTTCATCGGTAGCGGGAAGAAGATAAACTCCTCCTTGGTATTGCCCCACAAAACCTTCTTGCAAGGCTTTAATTTCTGCTCGTTTAGTTTGGGCTTTTCCTTGCTTTCCATGCAAAAGAGAGGTAACTGCGGCAGTAGCAGCGCTACCCAGTAAAAAGTCGCGGCGGTTTGTCATAATAACAGGGTTGAAGTGTGTTCCTGAAGTCTCAATTATTTACAAAATTTTAATTTTAAGATGTCAAGTTTTATACAGCACAGTGATTGAGAAAATGCCTTGGGACGGTCTACTCCTGCTCTCAATCCAATCTACAAAAAAGATTTGTCAGTCAACCCGAAGTTGAGGAAACTCTCACTCAGGGAAACGTAGATTGACTCGTTTCGGCTGATTTTCGTAAAACCCTCAGTGGACGGCTGAAACTGGATTTGTTAGGATATGACTGACCAGTCACATGACTGCTCGGTCACACTGAGAGCCGCTTGTTCTCCCATGCCCAATCCAACGTTTTTCAATCTGCCGAGTGCCAAACAGCAAGCGATCGTGGATATTGCGATCGCAGAATTTGCCCGCTGCGAGTACGACAGCGCCTCAATTTCCAACATCGTCAAACAGGCCAAAATTGCCAAAGGCAGCTTTTATCAGTATTTCGAGGACAAAAAGGATCTCTACCTCTACCTCATCGACTTAGCCACCCAGCAAAAAATTGCCTTTCTCAAAGCCTCTCGCCCACCCCAGCCCCAGATGGGCTTTTTTACTTACCTGCACTGGTTATTGAGTGTCGGCACCCAGTTTGACTTGTCTTACCCGGCTTTGAGCCAAATCACGAATCGGGCATTTTATGGGGAGATTCCTTTTCGAGATGAAGTCTCAAAGAGAACCCAACTCGCCTCATTGAACTACGCGCGCGAACTCGTAGATCGAGCAAGAGTTCAAGGAGATATTGATGCCAGCATTGATGCGGACTTAGCCGTATTCATCATCAACACCCTATCTCATGGGTTGAGAGACTTTATTCCCCAGAAACTAGGGCTGACACCGGAACAGTTAACCGGAGAACAATTTCCCCAGACGGTTAGAGCGGAGATTGAGCAGATTTTTGGGGATTTGGTGCGGGTCTTAGAACAGGGAATGGGACGAGCTTCTGATGTTGCTCAACAGCATTGCGAAAGTCAATCTTTGAACTTGACGGAGGATTTGGCAAGCTGCCAGCCTCCAATTTTGGGAGGTTAGAGCAGATTACTCTCGCCCCTCAGTCTTTTTCGATCCCCCCTAGCCCCCTGCATTGGGGGGAACCGGAATTAAAGTCTCTCTTTATAAGGGATCTCAGCTAGATTTGCGGTTCGCACCTCAGATGTGTATGCACAGTAGCCCTCGCCTTTTGCACTGCCAATATTTTTATTAATTTGCCGTTATGTCTTCCCTAGATCGTCCTTCCAATGAGCCGCCTCTCTTGAACGAGCAGGCGTACAATCCAGAAGCCCCATCAAGTATTGAAAACCTGGAGAAGCCGCAGAAAAAGCCAGGGTTGAACCGTTTTTGGTGGTTAATTCCCCTTGTGGGAGTCGTGTTTGCCATCGGCGGTATCTCCTTTATCCGCCTGCGGGACAAATACAGCCAAGAGATAACCGTGGCAGAACCCGCCCCCCTAACGGTGCGAACGGTGACAGCAGAACGAGACTCAATCCAGGCTTGGATTTCCAGTGAAGGAACTGTACAAGCCGTGCGGTTTAAGCATTTGGCGTTTGATGTCGATGGCGATGTCACCTATCTTGCCGACCGGGATGGGCGGACTTTGCGGGCGGGCGATGCGGTGCGCCAGGGAGAACTGCTGGCACAAATTGACGATCGCACTTTGCAGGCTGACATTAATCAAGCAGAAGCGGCGGTGAATGAGGCGCAACGGCAGCGGGGCGTAGCCGCAGCCAACATTGCTCAAATGGAATCGCAGGTTGTCGCAGCTAGGGCGCAGGTTGCCCAGGCAGAGGCGCAGGTTGCCCAGGCACAAGCGGCTCAAAATTTAGCCCAGACTGAGTTGCAGCGCTATCAGCAGCTTTTCGAGCAAGGCGTTATTTCCGCTAGCGATCTGGATAATCGGCGCAGTACGGTTCAAGATGCAGCGACTCAGGTGGCGGTAGCCCAGGCTCAGGTAGCGGCAGCCCAGGCGCAGGTGAGTACGGCGCAGGCTCAGGTGAGTTCGGCACGGGAGCAACTTCAGGCCACAGAATCGCAGATTGCGACCGCCCGCGCCCGGTTGAACCAGGCTGAGGTGGCTCTAGAGGGGACTCGTCTGTATGCCCCTTTTGATGGCATTGTCGCCTATCTCAATATTCGAGAGAACGAGTATTACAGTCTCCAGGCGGTTTCGTCTCAGTTGGGTAACTACCAGGAATTGCTGAATCGAGTCCCAATTGTCATTGTTGACCCCAACCAGTTTGAGGTGGTGGCTGACCTGTCGGCAGGGATGAGCGATCGCGTTCGTCCCGGTAGCACGGCTTTGGTTACGGAAGCGCGATCGCCTCAAGCGGGACAGTCGGGCGTTAGCCTCACCGAACTAGCCGAGATTCAGGGCAGCATCTACGCGGTGAATCCGGCGGTAAGTCCCGGCAACCGAGCGATTCAGGCAACGGCTCGAATCGCTAGCGGGTCGGCCAATCTCCAACATGGGGCCAGCGTCACCCTATGGATTGCGGTAGCCGAGCAGGCCGATACTGTGGTCGTCCCGCTGAATGCGATCGCCTTTCGCGCCCGGGTGCCTTATGTCTTTGCGGTCAATCCAGAGACGAATACTGTTGAGCAACGCCAGGTTGAGCTAGGCATTGAAGGTTTCGATCGCCGGGAAATTCTTAGCGGCGTCCAGGTTGGAGAGCAATTGGTGACAGAAGGACAAAGCGGTCTAGTCAACGGGGCTAGGGTGCAAGTCATTCCAGAGCGTTTCACCTCGCACCGGAGAACAATCTTAGATGGGTCAAAGTAATTTATCGTTGAATGGCAATGGCCCTGAGCAGGTTCGTTCCGTCTCGCCCCTAACCCGCTTTTTCTTCCTGCGAACCGTCTTTGGGGTCTTACTCACCCTGCTGATGGTGGTTGGGGGACTGTTGGGCTATGCCTCCATGATTAAAGAGTCTAACCCCGATATTGCCTTAGCGATCGCCACTGTCACCACCACCTGGAGCGGAGCCGACCCGGAAACGATTGAGCAGCAAGTTACGAACGAACTTGAAAAAGAGATTCAATCCGTAGAAGGGCTAAAAACCTTAGACAGCGCCTCCTTTAGCGGCTTTTCACTCATTAACGCCGAATTCCAAGCCGATGCGGATGTCGATCGCTCCATGCAACGGTTGCGAGATGCCGTTTCTCGCGCCGAACCCAACCTCCCCAGAGAGGCCGACCAACCCGCCGTACAGTCGATTTCAGTAACGGATGCGCCGATTCTCACCGTGGCACTCTTTGGCGACTTAGACCCGGTGGTTTTGAGTCAGGCGGCTCACCAAATTCAGGATCGCCTAGAGAAAGTGGCGGGGGTGACAGAGGTGACGCTGGGCGGGGCCCGCGACGAGGTGGTTCAGGTGTTGATGAACCCCAATCAGCTTACAGCCCTAGGCATTTCGCCGATGACGGTGGCGAACCGGATTCGCACTGCCAATAGCGATATGCCGCTCAATGAGATTGAAAGCGATACCATTGGCACTCAAGTCCGCTTTTACGGTCGGTTTCGGCAACTGGAGGAGTTACGGAATCTCCCCATAACCCGGCTAAACGGGCGGATCGTCCGCCTCTCAGAATTGGCAGAAATTCGCCGGGAACTGGAACCAGAGAATACCCTAGCGGAGATTACCATTGCCGGGGCTGAGTATGAATCGGTGGTCAGCGTCTCGGTGAAGAAGGTGCCGGGACAGGATACGATTCGGGTCGTGGATGCGGTTTTGGCGGATCTGGAAGCAGCCAAGGGCGATCCCAATCTGTGGCCGCTGGGGATGGACTATCTAGTCACGGCGGACGACTCGGAAATTATTTGGGAACAACTGGGCAACCTGTTTAGTAATGCTATCCAGGCGATGCTGGCGGTGTTTGCCGTGCTGTTTGTCGCCCTCACTTGGCGGGAGGCGCTGATTGCCGGACTCTCGATTCCCCTGACCTTTTTAGGCACGCTGGCGGTGTTGTGGCTGATGGGTTCAACCCTCAACAACATGGTGCTGATCGGCATGGTGTTGGCTTTGGGGCTGCTGGTGGATGTCTTCATTTTGATGATGGAGGGGATGCATGAAGCGATCTTTGCTTCTGGGTTGAGCTTCGAGCGGGCGGCGCTGAAGACTGTTAAAACCTATGCTGCGCCTGCTTTTGCGGGTCAGTTAACGACGATTTTGGCAATGACGCCGCTGCTGGCCATTGGCGGCACGATGGGTAAGTTTATTCGGTTGCTACCGCTGACGGCGGTGATTTGTTTGCTCTTGAGTTTTGCGATCGCCCTTTTGATTGATATTCCCCTCTCCCGCTTTTTACTCGGCGATATCAAGAACCGCAAAAAGTCCCGCGTCGATCGCCTCAGCGAAGCCGCTTCAGAGCGCTTTGTCCGCTGGAGCTTAACCTATACGGTGCGTAACAAAACCACGGCGAGAGCTTGGATGCTGTTTGCCCTGATGCTCTTTGTCACCGCTGTATTAGCCTTTACCCAAATTCCGACCGTCTTCTTTCCCGAAGAAGATAGTCTGAAAATGAGTATCAACGTTGAGCTACCGCCGAACACAACCCTAGCCTCCTCTAAAATCGTGGCAGACGACTTAGGGGAAATTCTGCGCCAAAAAGATTACCTAGACAACGCGATTAAATACGTCGGGCAAAGCAGCACCCTGGTGAGTCCGGGCACGCTTCAGCCTACTGAGGGGAGTTACTTGCTAGGATTTTCCGCGATTTTGGTTCCCGAAGGCGATCGCGATCGCGCCTCCCAAGAGATCGCCAATGACTTGCGCGCCGAACTCAACCCAGTGCTGCAAAAGTATCCCGGCGCGCAGCTATTCGTCAGCACTGAAAGCACCACGGGGACAGGAGATCCGATTCAAATCGAAATTACAGGCAGCGATATGACCGAGTTGCGCCAACTCTCCAACCAGGTGCAAAACTTGGTGCGACAAATTCCCGGTACCGCCGACGTGCGCGACAATTTAGGTAATCTTCAATCTGACTTGCAGCTTATTCCCCGACGGGAGGATCTCGACTTCTACGGCCTCAGCGAGGAAGACATCGCCACCCAAGCCCGCTATTATATGAGCGCGACCGATGTTGGTAACTTTGTTATCGGTGGCAACCAGGAAGATATTGAGATTCGCCTGAGTACGGCCTGGCCTTCTCGGAATGGTGCAGTTGGCGGGCCGACTCGCCGGGATGAGTTGTCGCTGGTACGCTTCTTTGGTTCCAACCCGGATCGACCAGTAGTACCTGCGATCGCGGTGGTGAATGCCGTCCAAGGTCAAGCGCCGCTGTCCATTACTCACCGAGGCGGCCAGCGAACGGTGACGGTACTCTCTAAAACGGCAAACCGCACGGTAGGGGAAATTCTTGCCGATGCCAGACCCCTCTTAGATGAAGTTCAGACCGCTTGGCCGAGGGGTTACAGCTATGCTTTTGCAGGGGAAGCCGCCGATCAAGCCGAAACCTTTGGATCGGCAGGACTTGCCTTGATGCTTGCCATCTTTTTAGTCTTTGCGGTTCTGGTCTTGCAGCTTAACTCGTTTAGCCAGCCCATCATTATTTTGATTACGATTCCGCTAGCGCTAATTGGCACCTTTGGCGGCTTTTTCCTGGCTTGGATTCCGTTTTCGTTCTCGGCGTTTATTGGCATTATCGCCCTGGTGGGTATTGTGGTGAATAATGCGATCGTCATGGTAGACACGATGAACAGCTATCGACAAGCAGGGATGACAGTCCGTAAGGCGGCGGCGCATGGAGTCGCTGACCGTTTGCGCCCCATTCTGACTACTAGCGTCACCACCATTATTGGTCTAGTTCCGCTAGCCCTCAGTTCGCCTCGGTGGATGCCGCTTTGCAGTACCATTATCTTTGGCTTGATAGCTTCCACGATGATTGCCCTGATTGTCATTCCCTGTTTGTATTTGCAGTTCACGCCGAAAACTAGGGAGGCCTAGGGATTAAGGCGTCGTTGCAGGGGGTGGAGAAGCCATTGGCAAATTTTGGGCTTCAAGGGTTAGTTGATAGTCAATGGGATCTAAAGCCTGATTGATCGCCACAAATTCGTAGAAGCCTTGCTTGGTTGGGGAAACCGTCAGCGAGGTTTCTACAGAATCTTCGAGTAAGGCCGGATCGCTGCCGGAAGGGGGATAAACCGATAGCAGCGTGGCTTGGTTGGGGGCTTGTAAGTTCACCCGCAGGACTTGATCGTTCGCTAACTGAGCAACATAGGCTTTACCTTCACCGGGTTGCAAGCTACCCCTAACCGTGGTTCCGGTTTCTCCTGGGTTAAAGGTAATTCGTTCTAGGGCGGTTCCTTGAGAAATGGCTTGCACGTAGTCCGATGCGATCGCCTGCCAAATTTGCCCGTAGGGACTTCTCAAAAAAGCCGCCGCATTGGCAAATTCATCTAAGGGGAGGAACCCAAACCAAGCCTTAAACCTGGCGTCTGTGAGGTCATTGAGAGAACGGCTTCCCAAGTGGCGCTGGTTAATTTCTGAGCGCCAGCGGTCAATATCACTGCTGCTAAAATTACCCAAACGCTGACGCGCCTGAGAACTCAAAGGTTCTAAACGATCGAGAAGTTCTGAAGCAATTCGATCCCATTGCGCCCGCAGTTCGGCATCTTCCGGGCCAGAGGTGAGTTGGCGATCGCCCAATTGGGGATTCTCATTATAAAACTCGCGATTCACCAAACCGACATAGAAATTGCGGTCAATTCCCAACCGTTCCCGCCGCTGGCGCAAGGCTTCCTTACGCTGAATTTCGGCTTGCGAAAGCGGATCTTCTGGCGGAGGGGGTGAAGGTTCCTCTACGATCGGGGTTTCCGGATCGTCCGGTCTATTCTGAAGGTCTAACCACGCATTTGCACCCCACCAACCCATACCACCCGCCCCAACGAGAAGCAGAAGGATAACCAGAACTTGACCGATCCCGCCTTTTTTCGCGGCGGGTAGCGGTGCGGGAGGAGGAGAGACGGGGGGATACATCGCCTGAGTGGCCTCAGTGGCTGCGGTCGGCGGGGGTTGGGTGTAGGGCGGCGCGGAAGGCGCAGGCGCAGGCGCAGGGGAAATATATTCTCCGCGCAGGGCTTGTAAGACGGCTTGGGCGCTGCTAAAACGGTCGGCGGGGCGCTGCGCCAGCATTCGATCCAAAATCTCCCTAAGTTTGGGGCTAATCTGCGCTTGGCTATGCCAATTCCAACGCAGCGTATAGGGGTCAATGAGTTGTTGGGGTTCTTTGCCTGTCAGCAGTACGATCGCGGTGACGGCTAGGGCATAGAGGTCGCTATGGGGATACACTAGCCCCATGTGCATTTGTTCGTCTGGGGCATATCCCACTTTACCCAGTCGGGTTGCAGTGGGCGAAGCATGGACAGCCGCTTCGGTAAATTGCGATTCAACGGTCGCCGCCACCTGTTTAACGCCCCCAAAATCGATTAATACGGGCAATAAATCGGCATGGCGCAACATCAGGTTATCTGGCGAGATATCCCGATGGATGACATTTAGGGCGTGAATGTAGGATAAAACGGGCAACAGTTGCACTAAAAGCTGTTGCACCTCATTTTCGTTAAAAACCATGCCCTGCTGCTTGCGGGCGTCGAGAAGGGCGCGGTAGGTTTTGCCCTCTACAAAGTCTTGGACGAGAAACAGATAGCTTTCATTTCCCAGCTTGGCGCGGAACAACTCCCGGAAGCGGGGAATTTGCGCGTGTTGCAGCTTGTAGAGAACCCCCGCCTCGCGTTCAAAGAGTTCTTGCCCTTTTTGCAAAGCATAGGTTCCTTGGACTTTGGGGGCAAATTCTTTAAGGACGCAAGGTTCGTTAAAACGGTTGGTATCTTCGGCGAGGTAAGTGCGACCAAAACCGCCATGTCCTAATTCGCGTACAATCCGATAGCGATCGCCCAGAAGAATCCCGTGTTGAATGGGGTTATTCATAACCAAACTCGAAAGCTCTAATCAGTCTTAGCATTAATTGACGGGGATTTTCGGGTTTTGGGGCCAGCAATTTAACCTGTACAAGGGATTTCATTTTCAAGTAAGGCGATCGCTTTGACAAAAGGTGCTTCGTCTGTACGAGTTTGCAGAATAGCACAGGCGAGTTGGATAAACTGGCAGTCTGCCCGATTTTCGGTTTCAATCAGTTTGCTAGCGGGATACTTAGCCGCTTCAATTTGGTTTTCGTGGGTGAAGCCTGTCTCCAAACCGGGTTTATTCTTTTCCCAGGTAATGGACTGACCGCGCAGGGTAAACTGAAACCACAGGATGTCCTCCCCATGAAGATCGAAGAAGATATCAAAGTAGGGTTCGCCTCCTTGGTACCAAACTCGGAAGATTTGGCTGGCTGAGTCTTTTTTGAGTAACTTTTGACTAATGCGCCGTAAAGACGCGCCTAGAGTTTGAATTTCATCAGTATTCATGGTGCCGGAACAATCCTTAAGACCCAACCTAGCAGGCTTAGACGATCGATTAAATATTCGGTTCAGTATCGACAAACTTGCAGTCCCTCAATCATCGTAGCGTCTTGCCAACAGAAGCGATCGCCATTCCCAATTGATTACGGACATTCAATTGATACACCTGATTCTAGAGGTCTTCAGGATCTTGCTCAGAAAAGTTTACGTGTGTTGCAGGCCCGCTTCAATGCCAAACTAGAGATCGAGCAAATCTAGAGGTTCAACAGCCCCCAATAGATATGAATTTGTCTTTTAATCCCTTGTTTGGGTTGCGTTCCCTGCGAATTCTGGTTTTACTAGTTGCGATCGCCCTCATCAGTTGGCTACAACTCTTAGGGACTCCACCAGCCCTAGCCGGACTCAATGACGATCGCTTTGATGGTAATATTTTCGCCCTATATGGGGGAAATGGGGGTTTAGTTCCCGCCCGCTTAACCTTACCCGAAGCCTTCAAACGAGAGCAACCGATCCTGCTGGTGTACTATCTTGATGACAGCCGCGACTGCAAGCAATTCGCCATCGTCGTTTCTCAATTACAAGCCTTTTACGGACGGGCTGCCATTTTTATCCCGGTGAATGTCGATACCCTATCTCTCACCAAAACCAACGATCCGTCAAATCCAGATTACTACTATGACGGTGTTGTCCCCCAAACTTTGGTGTTAAATTCTCAAAGAGAGGTCGTTTTCAATCACAAAGGTCAAGTCGCCTTTGAAAAAGTTGATGATGTCATGCGAGAAGTCTTTAATCTCCTCCCCCGTAACGAGTCTGTCGAGTTAAAACCTCGCCCCCTCAATGAGATTAATACTGAATTAGCACCCAACTAGAGTGGAAAGTGCTGAGTGCTGAGTGCTGAGTGCTGAGTATAGAAGAGGGTGGGGGGAGTTTTTAGTGCTGAGTGGAAAGTGCTGAGTGCTGAGTATAGAAGAGGTTGGGGGGATTTCAAGAGTGCTGAGTGCTGTTGCGTTAGTTTGGTGCGTACCAGTAGGCTAAGTGGGAAAGTTAGTGCTAGCTAAGTCGAAAGTGCTGTAGCTGGCTTCCACGTAGCGGTGTGCTGAGTCAGTATCTAGAACAACTCCCAACTCCCTTCTTCCCCAACTCCTAACTCCCAACTCCCAATTCCCTTCATTCCCCCCATCCCCCCACCCTCTTCTTCCCCAACCCCTAACTCCCAATTCCCAACTCCCTTCTTCTCCACCCTCTTCTTCTCCATCTAGGAGAAAGCTGCTGTAAGATAAAACCAAAGTCTGTGGCGAGTTCTATGACGGAATTCTACAGCACCGAGGATTTAATTGCGATTTTGAATCAAGAACGTCGTGCCTGTATTCGGGGACAGCGCTTAAATTTAGCGGCTAAAGCCTCTGGAAGTCCTGTAATTGACCAATTTTTACAGATTGAGGGCGTACAAAAATTTAGCGCCTATCAAGACTTTAAGGCGACGGTTCACCACTATCAACGAGAACATCAGGTTTCGGGGGTGGTGTGGCGTACCATTACCCTGGGGGAGAAGTCTTTGCGGTTTCCGGTGGTGGACGAACAGTTGATTGCTTTAGAAGGCGATATGGCTATTTTAAAGGCTGCGAAGGAAAGCGCGATCGCCTTTTGGCAAACAGCAACCCAAGGGATGGATCTCTATTTAATCTTGAATCAGCGCAAGGATTATCAGCAGATTCAAATGGCGGAGGCGATCGCGATCGCTCAACGCACGGAATGGGCTAGTCTAATGAAATGGGAAAAGCATGACTTTCTAGAAATTGTCCTGCAACTGGGATGGGGAAAGCCAGAGGAAGCGGCTTATAAGCGCGGATGGCCAACTTCGGGTAGCGAGTATATCCACGCCGTCAAACCTGGGGCGAAACCCATCTGTTAAATAATGCCTTGCGCCTGGGCTTCAATCAACCAGTAGGGGAACTCAATAAACAGCTTATTGTAAAACTCGTCTTCGTAGGTCAAACTCAAGCTATTGAGTTCTACAAAACTAGCATTATCCACGCGCCGACCGGAGAGAATATCTAAAGACCGGAGAAACTCAAAGGAAGTCGCTGATAAGCTGGTTTCGTCGGTAATGCCGAAAAATTGCCAGAATACCGGATATTTAGAAGAAGTTCTCACGGCATATTCTGCTTTTTGGGCATCGCTACACAAGCCGGAACCGAGGACTATGGCAAAGTTGGGATACTTGCGCTTATCTTCTTGCAAGTATTTTTGCAATAAATCAACCATGACGGGGGCGTAGTTGGCGGCGTTGCGTTGCGCCAGGGTGCGAGAAACGGGTAAAACCTGCTGTTTCACGTAGTTATCAACGTTCGCCGGAATTACAGACGGGAGGCGTTGAAAGGTTTCTGCAAATAGCCAGACATCTACGGCAGGAGAGGTTTCCAAACGCTTAGATAGGGCGAGGAGACGTTCTAAGGTCGTTTGCAGATTCCCACCTGCGATCCAGTTTTGCATGGCGGGGGATGCTTCGATGATACAGCCAATTCTGGCTTTAAGTTGACCTAAATTCGCGTTGGCGATCGCCTTATCTACCTGCGAGGTTAGCAAATCGACCGAGGAAATTTCAAAGCTTTCTGGCTGGCGAACCCCCACCTCTGCTTTAGCAGGCGTTTCCACATAATACTTATCCACAAAGCTTTGCAGCCCCATATTATAGCCTTGTCCCACGGCTTGGAACCGCCATTTACCATTGCGCTTATAGAATTTCCCAAACTCTAGCGCCCGTTCTTTATCAAATTGGTCGGTTAGATTATAACGGGCAATCTCTACCTCATTACTGGGATTGTAAAGCCGAATGTAGGCGTCTCTAACTTGACTAAAGTTTTGTCGTTTTTCCTTCGCGTCGTGAATGGTGACAACAATGATAATTTCTTCTATCGCCGGATTAACTTGAGTCAAATCAACTGTAATCGTTTGTTGGTCTGAAGTCCGAGATTGGCGATTGGCTAAATGACGAACTGAACCATCCTGGGACACCAAATTATTATAAAAGACAAAATAGCGCTCGTCTGGAATTTTCCCATCCGCGCCAATCATAAACACTGAAGCATCAATATCGTATGCTTGTCCGCCAACCTGGGTAACTTGCCAACCTAGACCAACAGCGACTTGTTTAACATCCGGTGCAGCTTGGGAAAGGTCAAATCTTTCGCCTGTAACAAGCTGGGTTCCCATAATACCGCATCTCCGTTCCCAGTATTACCTATCCTAGCTTATCCCAGTTTTCCGTTTGTTCCAACTCAGGGAGGGTTCATCCCTGTTTTCTCCTCACTCAAGTTTGAATCAACCCTCCTGAGTCATGGGGTTAATTTTTTTCGACAAGCTGAAGCTGGGCTAAAATCAAGCCAAACCACTGACGCGAATCAGTCCAGTATTTCAGGGTTTTTAATCCCTTAGCTTGTAAATAAGCTTGCATTTGTTGCAGTTCAAATTTCCGAGAGATTTCAGTTCTTAAGGTTTCTCCTGCGGCAAAGGTTGCTTCAATTTGCAACTCGCGGAGATGAATTACTTGGTCTTTCAAGCTGCGAAGATGCATTTCAATTTGGCGAGCATCTTCATTATAAAATGCCCAATGTTCAAACAAGCTTAGATCGAAATTTGCTTGAAATCGACGATTGAGATGATTGAGCAGATTTAAGTTGAACTCAGCCGTGATTCCTTGGGCATCGTTATAGGCTGCTTCTAAGATTTCTTTGGGCTTTTGCAGGTCAACTCCTAATAAAAAATACTCGCCTTCTGTTAGCGTATCAGTCACTTGAGAAAAAAAGCGATCGCACTCATCAAGATCCAAGTTTCCTAGCGTACTGCCAATAAAACAAAGCATTCGAGTTGGCATTTTAGTCGGCGGTAATTTAGTCAGCGCTACCTCATAGGTACTCGCCAGCGCATGAACCTGTAAAGAAGGATATTCAGTCAGTAATTTCTGGGCTGTATCTTCCAGCATTCCCGCACTCACATCAATGGGAATGTAGCGCAAAGGAAACTCTAATTTTTGGTAAGCATCCAAGAGAATGCGGGTTTTGGTGGAACTTCCGCTTCCTAATTCTACTAACTCACAAGGTCCAGTCAGTTGGGCAATTTCCGAAGCATATTGCTTTAAAATAGCCGTTTCGGTTCGCGTGGGGTAATACTCTGGAAGCTGACAAATTTGCTCGAACAAATGCGACCCTTTAGAGTCATAAAAATACTTAGGGGGCAAGGTTTTGGGGTTCTGGGTTAGCCCCTGAATAACTTCTAGCCCTTCTGCATGAGAAATCGCTTGAGTGTTCAGAAATTGCTCAAGAGTTAGGCGATTTTGCAAGGACTGATGAGTTGCGAAATTTGAATCGATCCTTCTCACAATAATAAACCCATGAGAGATACAACAAGGTAGCCCAAAATACACGGCTATTTTAGGCTCGAAATCTTATACCTTTGCTAGGATATCAGATACAAAAAATTAACTTAGCGAATCTCGAACGCACCGAAACCCGGCTAGAATTTGCCGTACTCCCGGATGATACCAGTTGCGGAAACTCGAACGCATCCCCCAAGGGCGAGTTGCCCAACTTCCCCCTTTGAGTACCCGATGTTGTCGATCGAAATAAACTTGAGAATAACCCAAATAAGGAAAGCTTTGAAATCCCTCGTAACCGTCAAACCAAGTTGCAGTCCATTCCCAAACATTGCCTAACAAATCGCAAACTCCATAGGCACTTTCTCCGCCAGAATAAGCATTAACGGGCGTTGTTTGTCCCACTGCATGGTTGTGGTTGCAATGGCGGTTTGTGGGAAATTCTTCTCCCCAAGGATAGGTGCGGCTGTGCTGAACTTGGTTATCCCAACGGGCAGCTTTTTCCCATTCGGCTTCTGTGGGTAAGCGTTTTCCGACAAAATTGGCATAGGCTTCCGCTTCGTAATAGCTGATACCGCACGCCGGACGATCTTGGGGTAAATTGGGATGCCAGTAGAGGGGTTGATTAACAGGATGGTCTTGCAACCATTGCCAGCCAGCATCCGACCACCACTGGCGAGTTTGATAACCTCCTTTTGCCATAAAATCCTGGTATTGACCGCAGGTGACAGGATAGCGGTCTATCCAGTAAGTGTCTAACTCCACCCAATGGGATGGGCGTTCGTTATCCAAGGCAAAACTGGTTTGAGCGCCCATTTCAAACCCTCCAGCCGGAATTTTGACCATTTCCGTGGCTGTGGCTTCGGTTCGGGTAGGCTTCAGGGGCGGAACCGCAGGGCGAGAAGATAGGCGAATCATTTGCAGCACAAAGGCAACGGTTTCGCTATGTTGCACTTCATGCTGAAGGATAAATTGCCAAAGGCGTTCTTGGGTATCTAGGGGGGCAGTTTCTAGGTATTTTAGAACCCGCTGGCGAATGGTCTGGAGATAGTCGCAAACTTCAGCCAATTCAGGAATTTTACCCCGTTGGGCTTTGGGCAAGCCATCAACAGCAAACAGTTGGCGATATTCTGGATGCAGGGGTGATTCTCCGGCACAACGTTCTAAAATCCAATAACTCTCGGTAAAGCCAATATGACCGAGATGCCACCCAATGGGACTAAATTCAGGATGAATTTGCTGTTTAAAGGTGGTACTGTCTACGCCTTCGTATAAGGCGAGAGTACCCAGACGACACTGCTGGAAGTCGCGAGAAAGGGTATCTCTACAAGATGGGGTTGATGCGAGTCTCAAAATCTTCTCCAACGCTGAGGATACTATTTTCAGGACATCGTTCCCACTTTGCCGCAAATAGGGGTTCGGAAGCAATCAGCGTATTGGTAGAAATTTCTGACGGGGTTTGCAGCCAGTAGAGACTGGGGGCTGAGGTGTTGAGGGCAAAGCGAGAGGCGACTAAGCGCTTGCCATCAGAGAGGATAATATTAGCCGAAACTTTGATAGATAAGGGCGTTGCGAGTTCGGTGAGGGTGATGAGGGTTTTGTGCAGCAGGGTTTCTAGAGAGGCATTGGGAAGGGAGTCTCTTGTTTCTTGGAGGAGGGCGAGGATATGCTCGGAGTCGGTGCTTCCCTGGATTTGCTGGTAGATGCTATCTTGGAGGCGATCGCGGATCGGACGATACAGCGTTTGCCGAAAATTCTCGATAAACCCATTATGGGTAAACAAAAGGCGATCGCGCTTAAAGGGCTGAGAATTACTTAAATCTACCGCTTGTCCAGTCGTAGCGCTGCGAATATTTGCCATAAAGCAGGAAGTTTCTACATAACGGCTGAGTTCGGGTAAGTTCACATCACTCCAAATCGGTAGGATGTTTTTGTAAACAAAAGGCGATGTCTCCCGTTGGGGATGATACCAAGCCACGCCAAACCCATCAGCGTTAACCACCCCAGAAGTCATCTCGCGGGGTTCGTAACTTTGAACAACTAACGAATGTTCGGGTTCGTAAAGTAGCGCCTCCAGTTGAATAGGCGCGCCGAGATAAGCCAAAATTCGACACATAGGGGAGAGGGGGGTTGGGAATTGGGAGTTGGGAGTTGGGGGAAGAAGGGAGTTGGGAGTTGGGAGTTAGGGGTTGGGGAAGAAGAGGTTGGGGGGAAGAAGGGAGTTGGGAGTTGGGAGTTAGGGGTTGGGGAAGAAGAGGATGGGGAGAAGAAGGGAATTACAGGTTAATGCTGACTGACTTCTCTACTTCTCGGAAATTAGCACTCTTTTCTTCTCTCAACACTCCTTTTCTTACTCAGCACTAACTTCCCCACTCGGAACACCGCTACTTGATGTGCAAGCTACGGAACTCAGCACTCCTTCCCCCCACCTCCCCACCTCCCCACCTCCCCATCCCCCCACCCTCTTCTTCCTCCCTTGCTAACTAGCTTCACGTTCCAGTATCAGCGTAACCGGGCCATCGTTTTCTATACTGACTTGCATCATGGCTCCAAAGATGCCTGTTTCCACCTTTAAGCCGCTTTGACTCAGTTTTTCGACAAATTTGTCATATAGTGCCTGGGCAGCTTCAGGGGGTGCAGAACGGTCAAAGGAAGGGCGGCGGCCTTTGCGACAGTCGCCATACAAGGTGAACTGGCTGATAACCAGGAGTTCTCCCTCTATCTCTTGAACGGACTTTTCCCACCGACCTTCAGGCGTTGCAGGGTCGGGAAATAAGCGCAAGTCTAAGCATTTTCGCGCCATCCATTCTAGTTCTGTCTCGGTGTCTGTTGCAGAAATTCCCACTAGCAGGTTTAAGCCTTTAGCGATTTTTCCGACAATTTCACCATCAACTGAAACTTGAGAAGATTGAACTCTTTGAACAATGACACGCATGGGAAGAAGGGAGTTGGGAATTGGGAGTTAGGGGTTGGGGAAGAAGACGATGGGGAAACTTCAGACTCAACACTATCTTCCTACTCAGCACACTGCTACGCGGAAGCAAGCTACAGCACTTTACACTCAGCACTGTCTTCCCACTCGGAACTCGGAACTTTGCACTCTTTTCCCCCCACCTCCCCATCTCCCCATCCCCCCATCCTCTATTTCCCGAAGCCTTTACCCCGGTTGGTGCTAGGGAGACAGAGACATTTTTGGATTTGGGATAATAGCTTGTCGTGGTCTAGGTTTTGACCGATTAACACAAGCTGATTTTTGGGTTGACTTTGCCATTCGGAATCATCTAAGGAGAAGCGTTTTCCGCTGAGGTGGAAGATGTGACGATGGGGACTTTCATCAAACCAGAGAATTCCTTTAGCGCGGAAAACGGTTTCTGGGAGGTGATGGTCTAAGAAGTTTTGGAACTTTTTAATTGCAAACGGTTTATCGCTTTGGAAAGAAACTGAGGTAAATCCATCATTTTCTAAGTGATGGGAATGGTGATGATGGTCATGGTCGTGGCTGTGGTCGTGACCGCAGTCGTGATGGTCGTGGTCGTGGTCGTGATGGTCGTGATGGTCGCGATCGGATTTAGACTCAGTTTGATAGTATTTATCAGACTCAAATAAACCGACGCTGAGGATTAGAGGTAATGGAACTTGGGCGCGGTTGGTTCTAATAATTCTAGCGCCCTGTTTCATGTCGCGAATTCGTACCTCTAGGGCATCGACATCGCCTTCATCGACTAAATCGACTTTGTTTAAGAGGATGACATCGCCGTAGGTGATTTGGCTGTAGGCGGCTTCGCTATTAAACAGGTCGAGGCTGAAGTTTTCGCAGTCTACGACTGTGACGATGGAGTCGAGGCGGGTTAAGTCTCTGAGTTCTGTTCCGAGAAAGGTTAAAGCAACGGGGAGGGGGTCGGCGAGTCCGGTGGTTTCGACAACCAGGTAATCAATTGAGTCTTGGCGTTCTAAGACTTTGTAAATCGCTTCTACCAGGTCGTTATTGATGGTGCAGCAAATACAGCCGTTATTTAGCTCTACCATATCTTGGTCAGTAGAGATAATTAACTCGTTATCGATGCCAATTTCACCAAATTCATTGACGAGGACAGCCGTTTTGATGCCTTGCTGGTTGGTGAGGATATGGTTAAGCAAGGTGGTTTTGCCGCTTCCCAGAAAACCTGTGATGATGGTAACAGGCAGGTTTTGCTTCTGGTCTTCGAGGTTGGGGGTTGGGTCGGAACTCACTACAGAAGTCATAGCCACAAGGGTCAAAAACGTCAAAAAATAAGGCTGGAAAGAGCTTGAACCCTAGCGTTACTGGATTCTGCTGCTATCCCTCCTCAATTATTGCGTATCCTTGGGGGATGAGACGCGGGCAAAGCAAATTGTTTGCATAGAAGCAAATGGAATAGGCATTGCCCTTTAAGATTGAAGGGGTAGAGATTTCGCTTTTTTGAGCGATCGCACTTTCCTTTAGATTATGACCATAACCTTATCGCTATATAACACCCTCACCCGCCGTCAAGAACCGTTTGAACCCCAACAAGCAGGTCAGGTGCGGATGTATTGCTGTGGCGTGACGGTTTATGATTTTTGCCACCTAGGTCATGCACGGGCTTATATTGTGTGGGATACGGTGCGGCGCTATTTGATGTGGCGCGGGTATGAGGTGCGCTATATCCAGAATTTTACCGATGTGGATGACAAGATTCTCAACCGGGCCCGCGAGACGGGTTCGACGATGGAAGCGGTTGCAGAACAGTTTATTGCTACCTATTTTGAGGATATGGATCGGCTGAATATTTTACGCGCCGATGAGTATCCTCGCGCTACCCATGCGATGGATGGGATTAAGCGGTTAATTCATGAGTTGGAAAAACAGGGGTTTGCTTATCCTGCGGATGGGGATGTTTACTACCAGGTACGCGCCTTTTCCCAGTATGGCAAGCTTTCGGGACGCAAGTTAGAGGAGATGCAAGCGGGGGCCTCTGGACGGGTGGATACGGAGGATGCGGACGCGCCGAAGAAGAAAGACCCGTTTGATTTTGCGCTATGGAAGGCGGCGAAACCGGGAGAACCGAGTTGGGAGTCTCCTTGGGGGAAAGGTCGTCCGGGATGGCATATTGAATGTTCGGCGATGGTGCGCGACTGCTTAGGGGAATCGATTGATATTCATTGCGGGGGGGAAGATTTGGTGTTTCCTCACCATGAAAATGAAATTGCTCAATCTGAGGCGGTGACGGGGAAACCGTTGGCTAAGTATTGGATGCACAATGCGTTTGTGACGGTGAATGGCCAGAAGATGTCGAAGTCGTTGGGAAATTTTACGACGATTCGGGATTTGTTAGACCGGGAGAATGCGCCGGAACCGATGGCGATACGCTTGTTTGTGCTGCAAGCGAGTTACCGCAAGCCGATTGATTTTGCGTCGGATGCGATCGCCTCTGCTCAAAATGCCTGGGATACTCTCAAACAGGGGTTATTATTTGGCTACAAGTTTGGCGAACAACTCGCTTGGGATGAGTCTACTTTAGAACGCAGTTCCTACACCGAACGCTTCCAGGCGGCGATGGATGACGATTTTAATACCTCTGGTGCTTTAGCGGTCATCTTTGAACTGGCTAAGGAGTTGCAAACTGAGGGGAATATTATCGTCCACGAGGGGAAACCCAAAACAGATGTCAAGGTTCTACAACAAAAGTGGCAAACTTTGGTTGATATCGCCAGCGTTTTAGGGTTAGAGGCCGATCCAGAGGAGGAAGCCACTTCAGAAGGGTTAAGCGATACTGAGATTGAAGCCTTAATTGAGCAGCGGACGCAAGCCCGGAAAGCGAAAAACTTTGCCGAAAGCGATCGCATCCGCGACGAACTCAAAGCCCAAGGGATTACTCTCATTGATAAGCCCGATGGCACGCATTGGGTTCGGTAGTGCTGAGTGCTGAGTGCTGAGTGCTGAGTTAAGAGTTGGTGTTATTTCCATTCTCCTTGCTTTCAAACTCGGAACGCTGCTACGCACTCAGAAAACTACATCACCCCTATCTTTCCACTCAGCACTTTCTACTCAGCACTTAAAGAGAGGTATGGGCGAACAACGGATTAGTTTCTCAATATCGACCTTGCTGTTGGCGATCGCGATCGTCCTCTCTTTGCTGCTACTGTGGCAGTTGCGGGGATTATTGGTCATTTTAATGATTGCGGTGGTGCTGGCGGCGTCTATTGTGCCTTTAGTCGATCTCGCCGAACGTTTTCGTATCCCGCGCTGGCTGGGTACCATCCTCGTTTATTTAACCGCAATTTCGGGTCTGAGTGGGGCTGGGTTATTACTCGGCCCTACTGTTTTTCAACAGATTGAGCGATTAATTGGACAATTCCCACTCTATGTAGAGATTGTCCGCGATCTGGTGGAACATCTGGCGATGCGGTTTAATGATACGCCGCCGGAGTTGTTGCGCCAGTTATTCGATCCGCAAGCGCTAACGGTGTGGTTAATTCGTTCGAGTCAGCAGGTGCTTTTGCGTTCCTATGGGTTAACCAAGGGATTTGTAGGTAGCTTTTTCAGCCTAATTTTGGCGTTGTTTCTGTCTGCCTATATGGTGACGGATAGCAAAACCCTGATTAAAAGTATTGTGCGCTTATTTCCGCAACCTTGGGCGGAACGGTTGGAGGCGCAGGTTCCCACGGTGAGCGATCGCATGGGGAGTTATATTCGGGGGAGGCTGTTGGTATCGTTTATCCTGGGGATGACAACCACGGTAGGCTTAGGCGTTTTGGGGTTGCGAGATTTCTCTTTGGCGCTAGGTGCGATCGCGGGGGTAACGAATCTGATCCCGTTTCTTGGTCCTATCTTAGGCGCTGTTCCGGCTTTAGTGGTTGCGATCGCTAGTGGCGGTTGGACGTTCCTCTGGGTGTTGCTATTCTTCGCGATCATCCAAAACCTAGAAACCTACGTACTCGATCCTTTCCTCGTCGGGAGTTCCGTCGGCGTTCACCCGTTTTATCAACTCTTAGCCGTGATCGGCGGAACCCAAGTTTTAGGCATTCTCGGCGCTTTAATTGTCCCCCCCTGGGTCGCCGGGGCCGCCGCCTTGGTCGAAAATCTTTACCTTAAACCCAAAGAGTTAGCCGAACAGCAAGCGATCCTCTCTCCCAGGGAACCCGTAGAAGCGCCTTTACCCGTGGGGAAACCTGGGTAGTGCGATCGCCTTCTCTATTGGTAGAGTGGACTCTAATAAAAACGTCTATCTAACTTACAACAAAACACTAACTAATTATTTATCACATTTGTTTCTAGAGCGAGATGTTTCTGTCGGCAACATTTTAGTTTGTGCTGCCTAGTTATTCTTTATAGGATAGAATGTTTTCTGAAATTTCTTCAAGCTGTTTTGTACCATTTAGTATTGGAATTAATAACGGACTATTAGCAGTTAATCTGTATGGAAAATCCTGATAATCTGTGCTTATCATAAAATCATAAAGCCCAACTCTGAATCGATATAATTCAAAATCTTTTGGCCGTTTTTCTACAGAAAAGTAGTTGAGTTCTTTTTCCCTATATCTGCATATAACAACAGAAAAATCACTGTCATTTCCTGGATCTTCTCTAATAATCATATTTCTCAATTTTTCTTCCAAATCTTTTGTCAACTTGACTTTCTCAAAAAAATAATGATTACATATTTGGCTTCGCCACAAAAGCGAAACAAAAAATAATCTAAATTTCTTATAATCAATTTTTTCGATTGTCCAAAAATTTTTGCTTTTTTTAATATATTGGCGTTTTAATAGTTTGTCTTGGACTTCTTTGTCAAATCTTCCTATTTTTTGTTCGCAATCATCACATAAAATATTAGAAACATGAATTCCATTTTGCACTTGTTGTGATTTTGATTCTTTGGAATATATGCGACAAGCTTTATCTCCATTAGAAACATTCCCAAAACCTTTAGCTATATCATCAGATGATGCCAAGAAAAACTGTCGAGGTATAATATGTGATTTTTTTACTAATTTCTGCTTTTCTTGTAAACACAATTTGCACTGCATATGCACCATCCTTTAATAAACTTAATTTCTTTAATATTAGTTCATAGAGATAAGCTACTCTAGCATAAATCTTTACCTCCTAATCATTAGCAGAGTTGGGTTTTCAGTTCGCGTAGCATCTGGCGGGTTCCGGTGTGGATGGCTTTTTGGACCAGTTGGGGAATCATTTCGGGGATGGGGAGATTGGGGAAAACCAGGCTGACGGATGATTCGGTGTAGTCGCTATTTTGCAGTAAATAAATCTTGAGAGTGCGATCGCGATATATCCACACCTCCGGGACGCGCAAAGCTTGATAGGCTGCTAAAGTTGTTCTGGAAGTTACGTCAATTATTCTCATTGTACGGAAGCAATAATTGTTTATAGAAATTTGATTGCTTAACGCTCGCTCACTTCGCTGAGTGCTTCTTGAATGACTTCCTCACTGACACCATGACGTTTTAGACTTGCAATCAATGCAAACACTGTATCGCCTTCTAAACGCTCTAAATCAGTTCGTAAACCTTGTCCAATGTAAGCACGCGCTAGAGGCTGATATCCAGAGAAACCAAGCAATGGTGCAATTCGCTTCAAATCCTCAATTACATCTTCGGGCATACGAATTGTAATTGTCGTCATGGGACGATTCTTCTCTAGGCGCTTTTTCAATGTCTCAATTTTCATAATATTCCCTTTCCTTGCGTGTCGCTTTCCGAGCGGAGATGATCCGGATGATGTCGTTTTCGCGCTCAATAAAGACAACGTACAGCAGATTCCACCGCCTATCTAAACCAATAACAGCATCTCGCGCCTCATCATTACGGCTAGCATCAATAACCACAAGTAATGGATCGAAGAAGGCTTCGGTGGCTTGCTGAAACGTAACACCCTCATGGTTTATCGGGTTGCTCTTGGCTTTTTCGTCATTCCAGACAAAAGTAATACCGTTGAACACAAAATACACATCCATGCCTGTAGTGTAAGCAGGATGTATTTACAGTGTCAATACAAATATGGTAATCCTGCTACCGGGAGTGAGTTCAATAGCATGGATGGGAATAGTCATGCTCATCAAGAGTTCCTTGCATATTCCTGAATAACAAATATGGGATAGCTAGATTTTGACTGGTTTTGCTTTTTCACACGAATTAAGCGATCGCGCAAACTGTCTACAGAGTTTTTGCTGAGTTCTTCTTGTAGATAAGCATCTAGCTTTTCTACCTGACCTAAATAATCCCGATCGCTTTTACAGATAATAATGCCATTGTGTGGGATATTACTACGGTGAAGCGCAATGAAATCATCTCGGTTAAGAGTAATCACAACTCGCTCCTGTTGAGTAGCAAAGATCAGAACATCGCGATCGGGGATGCTTTTATTGGCTTGTCGTGCATCATAGGAAGTTAGGACATCATAACCTAGCCTGCGGAGTTCCATTACAATATCCATTGGTAAGTTCTCGTTGGAGTAGAACTTAATCATCCCTATCCTCATTGAGGGACGCAATAACGCGATCGCACTCTTCACGATGCTGCTCGTAGTATAGCCAAGTTGCAGAAAGATCGGCCGGGTTCAGGGTGGGATAGTTTCGTAGCAACTCCTCATCATCTGCACCCTGTTGGCGGAAAGCAACCAGCGTCCATACGGGGATGCGGGTATTGCGAATGCGGGGTTGTCCTCCACAAACGCCTGGTGTCACTTGAATCGTATTATTATGGAGGCGTTCAAATAGTAAAGATTGTTCCTCTGGTGTCAGAGATTCAATAATTTGCACTAGCGAATTCACCAGTTTTGCGTTCATTTCCCTTCGCTCGGATTGCGTCATAAACCTCAAGAGAAAGCGTCTTATTTCTATTATTAGCCAACTCTAACAATCGTAGACCGAACGGGTAAACGCTGCCTGACTTTCCCAGAAAGAACAGCATCTCTCACTCAGACAAGCTACCTCATCTCCCCATCCCCCCACCTCCCCTTTCTATTTTGAAGTGAGGTTTGGCTGTGCGAAATGGGAATGCTAAGGCTGGTAGAGATTAACAGATGCATTACGAGTTGTCATGAATCCTTTACTTCCTCAGTGCGAAAGCTTGTCAGATCGGGTGGAAAGTATACTGGAACTGGTTTCTCAAGAACCAACGCTGCGAGTACAAGATGTTTCCGCCGTACAAGCCTCTCTGAAAAAAGCGATTTCTCCTAAATTTGAAATTGTCTTTGCGGGTGCATTTAGTGCGGGTAAGTCGATGCTAATTAACGCGCTGTTAGAGCGAGAGTTGCTGTACAGTGCAGAAGGACACGCCACGGGAACTGAATGTTATATTGAGTACGCCGAACCGCCAGATGAACGGGTGGTTCTCACCTTCTTAAGCGAGGCGGAAATTCGCGAACAAGCGGCGGCGTTATGTCAGCGCTTGGGACTGGCGGCGGTGAATAATATTAATCAGGCTGAAGTGGTGACGCTGTTGCGCCAAGGTTGCGAAGCCATTATTCAGCAAGAAGGCGGGGAAAGCCGTTCGGAACGCGCTAAACAGGCTAAGGCGCTAATTTTATTATTGGAAGGATATATTAGCAACCGCGATCGCATCCACACCCTGAATAATGCAACCTATTCTATGGAGCAGTTTAACTTCTCCAACCTCAAGGAAGCCGCAGGGTATGCGCGACGGGGAAGCAATAGTGCGGTGTTGAAGCGTTTGGAGTATTACTGCTATCACCCGTTATTGAAAGATGGTAACGTTTTGGTAGATATGCCGGGGATTGATGCACCTGTGAAGAAGGATGCACAACTCACCTATCGCAAAATCGAAGATGAGGAGACATCGGCGGTTGTCTGCGTTTTGAAACCCGCTTCCGCAGGCGACATGACGACGGAAGAGACGGAATTGATGGAGAAGATGCGGGAAAACCCTGGAATTCGCGATCGCGTTTTCTATGTCTTCAACCGTATCGATGAGACTTGGTATAATACCCAATTGCGCCAGCGTCTCGATGAGTTGATTCATACCCAATTTCGCGATACCAGCCGCATCTACAAAACGAGCGGTTTACTGGGATTTTACGGCAGTCAGATTAAAGGCACAAGTGGGGGCGATCGCTTTGGCTTAAACTCCATCTTCGCCGAAAGCATCAAAAGCCTCAACGGGGTAGAAGAAACCCCCCAATTTGTCAGCGAGTTTAACCGTTACTGCACCTCTGGGAAGCTTCCCCATAGCAAATTCCGCATTTCTGTGAATAGCTATGAAACTCCCAATGAGAACTATGTGCGGATTTTAGCAGAACAAGGGACGACTTTAGTTCAACAACTGATTGATGATAGCGGTATTGAGCAATTCCGCAGCGCCATTACTCGCTATCTGCTAGAAGAAAAACGGCCTCAACTTTTTGCTAACCTCGCAGACGACTTACAGCCAATCTGTATTAACCTGAGCAAATTCTATCAAAGTCTGCAACGCAATTTAGACAGCCAGCCGCGAGAAATTGAGGCGATGAAGTCTCGCGAACTCGAACAACTCAACCAGCAATTACAGCAGGTTGGGGAAGCGCTGCAAAAACACATTGAAGCCGAAGTCAATGAGGTGGTGACGAACAAGTGCGAAGGGTTTGAAGCCGATATGCAAAAGCTTCAATCTCGGATGATTCGTCGCTTAGATGAATTGCTGGATACTTTCTCGGTTCGCGCTGCTTACGAACAAGCCACTTTAAGCCATCGCCGCAATGCCACTGCACCATTACTCGCTGTTTTGGTAGAAGCCTTGTACTATATCGCGAATCAACTTGAGGATATCTTAATTGAGTCTTGTCGCGAGGTTTCGACTAGCTTATTTAAGCGTCTGTTAGAACGAATTCGCAAGGCAGATTACTATCGGGAAATCTATCGCCTCTTGGGGAATGATGGCGGAATTGAACAGCGCTTAGTGGAGGTTGAAAAAGCGGTGACATTGGCGCTAGAAAGTGCGGCGCGGAGTGAGTGCGATCGCTATGTGCGAGAAAGTCCCCGTTTCTACGACGAAGGCACGTTTTCCATTTACCAATTCCGCCAAACTTTGCTACAAACATCGGAAGGCTACGACGCAGAAAGCATCGTTGATGCAGAACCTTCTATTCGCCAATTGTTGAAGCTAGATTTTGAGCCGAAAATCTCAGCAACCGTTCGTCGCAATATGCGCCAAATCATCAACCAAACGGTAAAAACGCAACTCCTCCCCTCGGCAGAATCTCAAGCCGATGAAATTCTCAATCAATACAGCAAAGCGCGTGCTTTCCTAGAGAAAACCCTAGAAAAAGAGGCAGAAGAAAAAATCCGCAGCAACGAACGTTTACTCAGCGAAGTTGAACAGAAGATTGAGGTTTATAACCAAGCTGTAACTAATATCAACAGTTGCTTAAAAGCGATGCAACTGGATCGTCACATTCTCCCCATTGTTGGCGATGTAGATACTCTTCCAACAGACTCAGATCCAAACCCTTCTATCGCTGACACAATGCCGCTATAATCTCCAAAGGGTGGACGAAGTTCGTTCACCCTAAGTTTGCTATTGGATAAGCAATAGATTAGAATCAATAATTAAATTAGGATTTGGAATCCATGAACGAAATTGTTAAATTCTTAAACCTGACAGAACAAGATGTATTGGCTTTTTCTCAAGGTGAACATACTGTGAAAGTCAGTAAGTTCAAAAAAATTGTAAATAGTATTTTTCAAAGTTCTGTTCCAGAAGCTCTGATTAAGGTATTGAAAGAACAAGGCATTAATGGAGTAGATATCTACGAGCCTTCTGTTCGAGGTTTTCAAAACTATCAGTGGCTTTTGGTAGGAAAAGAGTGCGAAGCTTTAACGGTTGGAAGTGGTGAGTGGCAAAAAGGTAAGGTTAGAATTAGGGTTACATTAGAGTTTTGTCCTGATGAAGTGGAAGAGAAGGTGGAAGAAAACTCTAATAATGGATCTCTGGATGGTTTACGCAAGCAGTTAAATCTGGATAGTTGAAATGAAAGAAACCCAGAAGACAGAACGGATTAGAATCCCCCCGGCTGTGAGAGAATATGTGTTTCAGCGAGATAACTGTCAGTGTAAAGCTTGTGGCAAAACCCAGTTAGAAACTGAATTAAATATTGACCATATTATCCCCTTAGCAAGAGGGGGAAGTAACGACATCAGTAACTTACAAACCCTGTGTCGAACCTGCAACCAAAGTAAAAAACATCACTTTGACTCCCGCTTCAAGCGTCATTACAGTTAGTGAAATCTGTTCACAGGGGCAAGAGAGTGAATTAAGATTTGGGTAGCGCGTGCATAGAAGGCGGGAATGTCTGAACCTGAGTCAACAGTTGTCTCTTTAGCGCCAGTGGATGACGTTATCGAGTCGGCTTACTCTCCATCCTCTGATTTAACGGCTGTTAGCGATACTCTCATTAAACTAACCGATGAGGGGGTGGTGCATCAGTCGAATGCTGCTGCGGTTTGTGCGCCAGTCTGCGAGGCGATGCGGCGTTTGGCGGAAATGATAGCCAAGTTGCGTCAGCCAGAGAGTGGATGGTCTTCCCAACTTCCCCACACGCCGGATAATCTATTTTTGTACGTGATTGAAGAAGCCTACGAAGTCTTAGACGCGACTCAAGCCGTTATCCCCCAGTTAACCCAAGAGACTATCGAGAAAGAGACTGACTCGCACTATCTTTTGGTTGAAGACTTGGGGTTTAAGCTGCTGTGGTATGTGGCGAAAAGTTCGTATCGCCTGATGCAACTGATGGGCGGCATTCCGGCTACAGTATCTCAAGCTAATTCAGAGTGGCAATCTGGGATGCTGCGCTTGGTGGCTGTATTAGAAGCGCAGACAGCAGAAACCCAATGGTCTTTAGACTTAACGACGCATCAAGTTCCCCCCGCTTCTGTTCAAGCGTCGGTGTTGGTACAGTTTGCAGGTGAGGCGGTTCCTCATACGGTGGAAAGCTTGCGCCAGGAGTTTATTTATCAACTCTTAGCCGCAACGCCAGAGGTGAGAGAGTCTATCGCCGGGATGAAGGTGCAGTTATTGCAACCGGGTAAAAGCTGGCAAAAAGGAACGCTGAAACTCAAGTTTGATTTTGAGTTTATCCCCGATGCAGAAGTTGAAGGCTATTTTTCAGAAGATTTTGGTCAGGTTAAGCTTAATGATACGGTCGCGATCGCAGATTTGGCCCGCCACTGGCTTTGGCAACAATTCCACAACATGGTAACGCAACTCCTTGAAACCTCTTCTCTAGAAGCCGTGGGAGAAAAAGCCTATCTGAGTACCACCATTAGTCAAGCCTCGGCTATTGTCACCTGCTGCGTGTCGGAGTCTCCCTATTTTGCCTTCCTGAATGCTAATTCTCTAGAAGCTTGGCGTTCTCGTCTATTGTGGCATCTTACCGGGGTTTCCTATCCCGTCATGCGGCTGCTTGGCGGCGTCAAAGCCTATGTTTTGCAACCGAATGCGAGTTGGGAGGTGGGAACCCTGCGTTTGGTAGCGGTTTTGCAAGTCAAAACCCTGCAAACCAAATTGCAACTCGACTTAGCAACGGGAGATACCCGATATCCAACTCAAGCGAGTCTCAAGCCAGATGCAGCGATTCAGTTAGTAGAAGATGATATTGTTCAAGAACCGGAATGCGCTGATAACCTCATTACCCAATTTTGGGCCGAAGTTCGTTCAACTTCACCCCTGCTGAAGCTATTCTTAGAAGGAATTCAGCTAGAATTACAACACTCAGAGAAATCCTGGCTTCCAGGTTTAATGCGTCTCCATCTCGACTTAGAGTTTCTGTCTGATACTGGAGAATAAAGTACAGCATTTGCTTCTATTGAGTTTCCCGCCAGGAATGGGTAAAAAAGGGGATGAGCAGGAATAAAGTTTAGAAGATTGAGCTATGCTGCTGATTGACTGACAATCAAGATAATTGCGTAGGTTGGGTTGAGGCACGAAACCCAACACCCCCCTGGCTGCTGTTGGGTTACGCTAACGCTAACTCAACCTACAGGACAATATAGAACTTTCAGCAGTGAGTGTCAGTCAATCAGCCAGAAACAATAGAATTTCCCTCTCTCCTCTTCCCCAACTCCTAACTCCCAATTCCCAACTCCCTTCTTATGTACGTCTACGCCTTTATCCAAACGCCAAGTCAAGAAATAGAACTGCCTCAAGGAATTGTTGGAAAATTAGAGATAGTCAGTTGGGAAGGCTTGGCTGCTGTGGTGGAAGCGGAGATTTCGCCTGCTAAGATAGATGCGATCGCCAAAGATGACGAACTCTTAAAACACGCCTACATTACCCACGGCTTAGTCACTTATCAGCTATTTCAAATTGTGACAATTCTACCCTTAAAATTCTATCACTGTTTTGCAGATTTAGCTAGCTTAAAAAGCCATTTACAATCCCATTATCAGACTTATTTACAATCCCTAAAGCGCTTTGAAAATCGAGGCGAATATTTAATCAAATTAACCCCCCAAGATCCGCCATCTGCATCTATTTCAACAGAAGCAAAAGGTCGCGATTATTTCTTAGCCAAAAAACAAGTAATTCAGCAACAGCAAGATTTTAGACAGCAGCAAGCAGACGAACAAAACTTGTTAGTTCAACAAGTCGAACAAGCTTACCCTGATGTTGTCATTCGAGAAAACCAAATCTGCATTTTAACCCATCGCCAAGCCGAATTTGAGCTTCAACAAACAGTAGAAAATTGGCGAAACATTTGTCCAACTTGGGAATTAGAACTCAGCGAAGCCATTCCTCCCTATGACTTCTTAAGCTTAGAAGGGACTGGATTTTAAAGTGCTGAGTGAGAAGATAGTGCTGAGTGTAAAGTGCTGAGTGCTGAGTGAGAAGAGGGTAGGGAGATGGGGAGATGGGGGGATGGGGGGAAAGGAAGTGCTGAGTGAGAAGAGGGTAGGGAGATGGGGGGATGGGGGAAAAGAGTGCTGAGTGCTTCTCTAAGTGCTGAGTGCTGAGTAGGAAAGGAAGTGCTGAGTTTTCAGTGTGTGTCTAGAGCAATAGCTACTTTCCCCAACCCCTAACTCCTAACTCCGAATTCCCTTCTTCCCCCAACCCCTAACTCCCAATTCCCAACTCCCATCTTCCCGTCAACAAGTTGCCTAAACCGTAACAGGCGATTTAATGGCGAGGATCTTTTCAATTACAGCTTCAACCACCTTATCGGGAGTTGAGGCACCTGACGTAATTCCTACAATAACTTGACCGGGTGGCAGCCAGTTGTCTTGGGTGGTAATCTCTTGGTTGAGGGGTTTATGCTCAATGCGATCGCCTGATATAATCCGCTCTGCACAATCAATATGATAGGAAGGAATTCCCCGTTCGATCGCCATTTCTTGTAAGTGGGTGGTATTGGAAGAATTAAAACCCCCAATAACAACCATGAGATCGAGCTTTTCTTCCACTAGCTGGTACATCGCGTCTTGACGTTCCTGAGTGGCATCGCAGATCGTATTGAAGCTTTGGAAATGCTCGTTTAAGCGATCGGGGCCGTATTTTTTCATCATCGTACGCTCAAAGAGTTTACCAATGTGTTCGGTTTCGCTTTTGAGCATCGTGGTTTGATTGGCAATCCCAATACATTCTAAATCGCGATCGGGGTCAAAACCAGCCGAACAAGCGCGATTAAATTTAGCCATAAACTCAGCGCGATCGCCCCCGTTGAGAATATAGTTACAGACATACTCAGCCTGATCTAAATTCAGCACGATCAAATACTTATCGGCAAACGAACTCGTCGCGATCGTTTCTTCGTGGTTATACTTGCCGTGAATAATCGAAGTATAAGACTTTTTCTTATGCTTTTCGACCGTATTCCAAACCTTAGACACCCAAGGACAAGTCGTGTCAACAATTTTGCACCCTTTTTCACTGAGCATCTGCATCTCTTGAACGCTAGCCCCAAAAGCAGGCAAAATGACCACATCCCCAGCATCAACAATCGAAAAATCCTTGTTTCCTGCCTCAACGGGAATAAACTTCACCTGCATATCGCGCAAATGCTGATTGACAGAGGGATTATGAATAATTTCGTTGGTAATCCAAATTTGCTCTGTCGGGAAGTGTTGGCGGGTTTCGTAAGCCATTGCGACAGCGCGTTCAACCCCCCAACAAAACCCAAAGGCTTCTGCAAGTCGAATCGTCACATCGCCGCTTTGCAGCGTATATTGATTGTCTCGGATCTGTTGAATCAGGTTGCTCTGATAGGCTGAGTTCATCACGCCAGCAACTTCTGCTTCATGTCCGAAGCCTTTACGATGGTAGTTTTCAGATTGTTTAAGGGATCGAGTAAACGCTTTAGTATCCATAACTGAATTGCTAATGGCTCACCGATCAATATAGAGCAATTTCTACCTTAGTAGTGCGCTAACTCCCCTCGCAGGATAACCCAGTGTCAGTTCCGAGTTCCGAGTTCCGAGTTCCGAGTGGGGAAGGGAGTGCTGAGTGGAAAGTGCTGAGTGGGGAAGAGGATGGGGGGATGGGGGGATGGGGAGGTGGGGGGAAAAGAGTGCAAAGTTCCGAGTTCTGAGTCAGAAGAGAGAAGAGAGTACCCAGTTCCGTATTCCAACCCCCTTCTTCGGTGCGTAGCAGTGTACTGAGTTGATAGTTATCAAGTTTTCCCCCAATTCTTAACTCCTAATTCCCAACCCTCTTCTTCCTACTCGGAACACCGCTACGCGCAAGCAAGCTACGGAACTCTGAACTTTGCACTCCTTATTCCCCAATTCCTAACTTTCAACTCCCTTCTTCCCCCCATCTCCCCATCCTCTTCTTCCCCAACCCCCAACTCCTAATTCCCAACTCCCATTCTTTCCCCCCATCCTCTTCTTCCCCAACTCCTAACTCCCAATTCCCAACTCCCTTCTACCGCCTAGGCGCATCTAGTTCCAATTGGCAGAAGACTAACAGGGCGGAACTCCAAAGTAAATAGCCTTCGCGGTTTAGGTGCAAACCATCCGTGCTGAGGTTGCGGCGCAGATAGCCATTTTCGTCAGTAAAGAGGGGTTGCAAGTCGAGGAAATGCACGCCTTCCTCTTGGGCGATCGCTTTCAGTTCTCGGTTGAGGACGCGAATGCGATCGTTGGATAGGGTTAGCAGGCGAGAACGCCCTTCCCAGGTCGCAGAGGGGCCGCTATGGGGCAGAATGGAGTGGACGATCAGGGCAGCTTGCGGATGAATCCACCGCAAATCGCGGATAATTTTACGCTGGTTTTCTAGCAGTTCGCGATCTTTGACGCCCTTGAGCAGATCGTTGATGCCGATCATCACAAAGATAGCTTCCGGTTGAGTTCGATCCAGCAAAGAGAGACGGCGCAATAAACCGGATGAGGTTTCGCCGCTAATTCCCTGATTCAACCAAATGCGATCGGGCGGGAGATAGTCTGGTGGAAACCAGAGGCTAATAGAATCTCCTAACAGGATATTGAGGTGTTGCGGCTGATTTTGAGCCATCACTTGGGCTTCGCGTTCAAGCAGCGCTACCCATTGTCGATAACTCAATTGATGGCGGGGGCCTAATTCTCCGGGCAAGTTTTCTGTGGCGATCGCATCTACTGGGGGGGTAGAGGCGCTAGCGGGAATGGTGACAGATCCAGCAGAAACAAACCAAAGGGATTCTTTGCCACCTTGCCAAAGTTGAATAACTAACAGCAAGAGCAGCCCATTGGTTGCCAAGGATAAAACAGCCCAAGGGGGAAGCTTTTTCATAGTAACGAGCTAGGGTTAGTTCAACTTTAGAGATAACCCCCCTCAAATCTTACTCGCATCGTGGGGAATGGTGAAATCCTCTGAAAGGATCTTTTGAGAAAGTGCGATCGCCATTTTCGCAATAAAAAAGCTACTCAACGGTTGAGTAGCGCTCAATCTTTTTTTAGCGTAGCTTCGGTGACGATGATGCCTTAAGGAATCTGAGAGCCAGCAACGCCTGGATTTCCGCTTAAGTTACCCGGTGCGCTTGCCAAACCGCCCGTTTCCTTCAAGAAACCACTGTAAGCTTCCATACCGTGTTCGCCGATATCTAAGCCCACGATTTCTTCTTCTGGTGTCACGCGCAGCCCAAACAAAGACTTTAAGGCGATCCAGAAAATTGAGCTTAACAGAACGGTAAATCCACCAATCGAAAGAATACCAATGATTTGAGAAATTAACTGACCGATGCCACCGCCGTAGAATAAGCCTGTTTCAACATTAAACAGACCGACAGCCAACGTTCCCCAAACTCCGTTGACCAAGTGAACGGAAACTGCCCCAACCGGGTCATCAATGCCCAGACGGTCAAAGAACGACACCGCAAAGACCACGATGACGCCACCAATTGCCCCAATGACTACAGCACCGAGATAGGAAACCCCATCGCAGCCTGCGGTAATGGCAACTAAACCGGCCAAAATCCCGTTAATGATCATGGAGAGATCGGGCTTACCGTCTTTGATCCAAGAGGTGAGGGTGGCGGTGATTCCACCAGCCGCCGCCGCTAAGTTAGTGGTGACAGCGATAAACGGAACGGCTTCGTTTGCAGCTAACTCAGAACCGGGGTTAAAGCCAAACCAGCCAATCCAGAGAATGAGACATCCTAGGGTAGCGATGCTCATGTTGTGACCTGGAATAGCGCGGGGTTGACCGTCTTCGTACTTACCGATCCGAGGCCCTAAGAAAGCAGCCCCCATCAGTGCGGCCCAACCGCCGACGGAGTGAACGACTGTAGAACCTGCAAAGTCGCTAAAACCGATACCGCCTAGCCAACCTTCGCCACTCCATACCCAGTGTCCGGTAACGGGATAAGCAATCCCGACGAGCAGAAGGCTAAAGATGAGAAAGTCTACGAACTTAATCCGTTCTGCAACTGCACCCGAAACGATCGTGGCTGCGGTACCTGCAAAGGCTGCTTGGAACAGGAAGAAGACGGAGATCGGCAAACCTGCGGGGAACGGGTCTAAACCGTAGGTTGCTGGGTCGGTACTGCTGAGGAACCAACCGCCTCCCCCAATAAAACCGTTGCCGTTACCAAACATCAAAGAGAAGCCAATGGCCCAAAAGCTGATGGTGGCTAGGGCAAAAACAATTAAGTTTTTGGCTAAAACGTTGACCGCGTTTTTCTGACGACAGAACCCGGTTTCTAACATCCCGAAACCGGCGTTCATGAAGATGACCAAAATGGCTGCAACTAATACCCAAATAGCGTTCAGGATACCTTGAAGTTCTTCGGGTGTCGGGGGTGCATCTGCTGCTTCTTGAGCAACGGCGGCTAGATTCCACGCGCCAACAATTAGGATTGCTAGGGGAATACAAGCCGCCCAGCTTGGCGATAGCTTGCGGGTCAGTTTGCTAAACCCTTTGGCAATACTAGAGAAATGCCGGGAGGAGGACGATTTCCCGGTTGATGACCTGCGCCGATTTCTGGCTTGCAGCTTATTTTTTTGCATTGATTTAAACATTGTCACCAAACGAACCATAAAGCAGACATCACTATACTGGGGACCCACTGATTGACCGCGAGTTCGAGCCTCTGTTGAGGTAATCAGGAGTCAGGAGCGGGGAACCGATAGACGCAGATGGCGGTGAAGGCTGAAATTTGATTTCCCTCACTCCACCGCAACTGGATAACAAAACCCACCTCAAGAAGGGAAGGAACAAGTTAGGAAACAAGTTAGATAGATTCCACCAATTCTCAGCAACTAAATTCTGTATCGTAAATCACATTTTGTTAGCGATCGCCTTATGGAGTTGATTGAGTTTTGTAATCAGGCAAACACTTCACGAAAGTGCGATTCTGTCAAGAATGATGCTGTAAATATTGTTGGTAGCCCATTTCCGCCAATCGTTCTTGTTTAACAATGACCGAGCTGGCTAAATTCTGGCGATACTGCTGAACTTTTTCGAGAAGTTCTGGTTGGGCGGTTGCGAGGATTTGCACGGCAAGTAACCCCGCATTTTTGGCGTTGCCAATGGCTACGGTTGCAACGGGAATTCCGGCAGGCATTTGCACGATGGAATACAGGGAATCAACCCCTTGGAGGTGGCGGCTGGGAACGGGAACGCCGATCACGGGTAAGGGGGTGAGGGAAGCGACCATTCCGGGTAAATGGGCCGCTCCGCCTGCACCTGCAATAATGACTTTTAGACCGCGTTGGTGGGCGAGTTGGGCGTATGATACCATTCGTTCTGGCGTGCGATGGGCTGAGATAATCGCAACTTCGCTTTCAACGTTAAATTCGTCACAAATGGCGATCGCCTCTTTCATGGTGGGCAGATCGGAATCGCTGCCCATAATAATGCCAATCAGCGGTTGTTTGGGGTGATGCGAGGAAGTCTTCGTACTCAAGGGTTTGGAAGGAAATGACACAAGCAACAATAACAGAGATTACCAGGCCGCTCGAAATTCTCAACGCTCGCTTGCTCGATCGCGAATCTTTATGGCGAATTTCGATTGACGCTGAGGGAATGATTAGCGCCATTCACCCCATGTCTGACACCGCATTAGAAGCTGTCAGCTTGGATGTGGCTGGGGATTGGATTACGCTAGGGGGAATCGATTTACAAATTAATGGGGCATTGGGTTTAGCTTTTCCTGATGTTGAACCCCAACACCTGCCCCTTTTGCAAGAGATTTGTACATTTCTTTACACCCAAGGGGTTGATGGTTTTTTACCCACGTTAGTAACAACCTCAGTGGAAAAGATAGCGCGATCGCTCTCCGTTTTCGCCGAATTTCAACCCACCCAGGGCGCATCCGTTTTGGGCGTTCATTTAGAAGGCCCTTTTCTCAACCGAGCCAAACGCGGCGCGCATCCCGAAGAATACTTGCTTCCCCTCACCGTGGATAACGTCAAACGGGTTTTGGGCGACTATGCCAGCCTCGTTAAAGTTATCACCCTAGCCCCAGAACTCGATACCACGGGGAAAGTTATTCCCTATCTGCGTTCTTTGGGGATTACCGTCAGCTTAGGGCATTCTTTAGCCAATGCCGAGCAAGCGCAAACCGCCTTTACCCAGGGCGCAACAATGGTGACTCATGCGTTTAACGCCATGCCGAGCTTACACCATCGCGAACCGGGGTTGCTAGGCACTGCGATCGCCAATCCTAACGTGCAATGTGGCTTAATTGCCGATGGTCAGCACGTTAACCCGATTATGGTCGATCTGCTGTTGCGAGCGAGTCATTACGAACAAGGTTTATTCTTAGTCAGCGACGCCTTAGCCCCCCTGGGTTTACCCGATGGGGTGTATCCTTGGGACAGCCGTCAAATTGAAATTCAGCAGGGAACAGCCCGGTTGCGCGATCGCACCTTAGCCGGAACCACCCTCCCCCTACTGGTTGGCGCTCAAAATTTGGTGAAATGGGGAATTTGCCCAGCCCCAAGCGCGATCGCCCTCGCCACAAGCGCCCCCAGACGCGCCATCGGACTTCCCGACTTAGCCCCCCATCAACCCGCCTCCCTCCTGCAATGGCACCTAGAAGGCTCGACGCTGACATTTAAGAGAGTGCTTCTCTAAGTGCTGAGTGTAAAGTGCTGAGTGCTGAGTGGGAAGACAGTGCTGAGTGTAAAGTGCTGAGTGCTGAGTGGGAAGACAGTGCTGAGTTCCGAGTTCCGAGTTCCGAGTCAGAAGAGAGTAGAAAGTACCTAGTTGTGTAGATCCTTACTTCTGCGTAGCGGTGTGCTGAGTGGGGAAGAAAGTTCCGAGTTCCGAGTTCCGAGTTCCAAGTCAGAAGAGAGTAGAAAGTACCTAGTTGTGTAGATCCTTACTTCTGCGTAGCAGTGTGCTGAGTCTCAACAGAGTGTTGAGTCTGAAGTTTCCCCCCATCTCCCCATCCCCCCATCCCCCCATCCTCTTCTTCCCCAACCCCCAACTCCCAACTCCCAATTCCCTTCTTCCCCAACCCCCAACTCCCAACTCCCAATTCCCTTCTTCCCCACTCAGCACTAAAAAAGGAGCGTTGCAATAACGCTCCCTGTCGAGGGTGTACGGTTCGTTTGGAAACTGAAATTATTTGCGTCCGCCTAACCATTTAGCTGCAACAATACCCAGTACGGCTGCAACTAGGGGGTTGCTGAGGAATTTGAGAATTGCGGGTTGATCGGCTAAGACATCGCGGAAGATATCGGGGTGAGAGTGGTAGGTAAATGCCGCGAGTTTGGTGACATCATCTGCACTCATGCGGTTGGGGTTACGAGTCGAAAGTCCAAGCTGTTGTTCGAGTTGGCGATCGCTTAAACCGCGTTTGCTCAACTGCTTAAACATTTCCCGCGCTACATCGTCGCGTTCGTTAGGCTTAATTTGCTCAATCGCTTTTTTCAATTCCGGTTCTAACTGGCTAGGGGGAATTGAATTATGTTGCAAAGAGCGATCGAAGAGTTGGCGGCGTTCGTCGCGGGTAGAACGACGGGCAAAATCATCAAAGTTTTCGTATTCTTTTCCGGGGGCGGCTGGCGCTTCACCCAGATTCTCAACATTACCTTGAGCCAAATCTTGCATGATTTGACGTTTATATTGGTCTGAGCTAGTCATGGAATTTGATCTCCGATGTTTATTATCCGACTATTGATACTCAATCTGATTGGTTCTGTGATCGTAATTTGCCGTTAAAATTAGTTTTTTATCAGGTGCATACATCAAAACGGACAAATCTCGACCTGTGAAGTTCTTGCGGAATCCCTCAACCAAGGAACGCGCTAAAGGTCGAACTTCGTTGGGGCGGACTTGACTGGTAATGACGACCCCTAACTTATCATTATCGCGAACATAAGCATCGCTAATTAGCCCTCCGGCAGATCTCACCACCCAGTCGCCAAAATTTTGACCCGCAGGGGTATCTCCCCGTTCTAGTTGCTGATATTGTCCGGCTGTCTGACTAGCAGCAGGAAGTTGGGGATTGGTTGCGGTATTGGTTGTGCCGCAAGCCGTTGCCACGAACATTACTAATGTTAATACCAGAGCAATTAGCCCTTGACGATATTTTTGGATAGCCTTCACCTGTTCCTCCAAGGGTTCAATACAAATTTATTTTGTTGCCAGTCTTCTCAATACTGATTAAAAAGGGTCTAGGGGATATACACCCCCTAGACCTCTAGGATAAGAGGATTTAGGCTCGATCGACCCGATCTTTTAAGCTATCCTTAACATCTTCTTTGGCGTGTTTAGCTTGGGCGTCAACTTGCTTGGCTTTTCCTTCGGCTTTATCTTTAGGATCGCCAGTCACTTCGCTCCAGGCTTCTTGTGCTTTTCCTTCGATATTCTTAGCCGTTGCTTCAGCTCTATCATCTATTGCCATGTTTTTTTCTCCCAAATTTTACTTTATGCTTAATTTGCTCAAGAGCTAATCCAAATACTATGAATTGTCTCTCGATTATGTTTCTAAGTTAACGAAATTGAGTTGTACTTCCGTCTGCCTGGGGAGTGATTAACGCTTGAGCTGGGGATCTCTGTCTCAAGATAGAGGTGGTACTGAAGGGACAAAAAAATAGGGAAGGAACTGTTGAGTCCCTCCCCTGCTCTTAGATTCAGCAAGCCCTATTTTTAGAAATATCAAATTTGCCTGCTGTTAGCCTCTATCTGAATAGGGATTAATCTAAATAACCCATCAATTGATTGGCGTCATCTATCTGATTTGAAGCGATGGGGCGGTTGCCCATAATGGAAATTGTACTGTCAACGTGCAGTTGGCTGGAGGCGATGGGACGGTTGCCAGAAGCCATAAAGGTATGCGTAACTTGCATTTCGCTACCCATCACCGGGCGATTCCCTGCGAGGGTTAGGGGAGCAACTACGGTTAAATGACTTGGCTCGATGGGACGATTGTTCGGTAAGGGGATGGGGGCGGGGGCGCTTTTCACGATGTCGAGAGCTATTGGCTCGTTTTTGGGGGCTTTGGGTTCTGGGGGCGTGCTTTTTGCAGCAGGCTTCTCGACGGGCGCGCTTTTGGCTTCTTCTTTGGGTTGTTCGGATGCGCTGGGAGACAAGGTAGGAACGCCGTTATCATTGCTCATTTTAGAGGCCTCATTTGGAGTAGAGATTGTTGCAGTGTCGTCTGGCGTTGCTTTCGTATTCCTTCTACGTCGGCTACTGCTAGCTTTGCCATTCGAGCTATATGTCATGATTAAAAACGCTGAACATTTTTTAAAATATTATAAAGGTTTATCTATTTTTAGTAAAAGTAGAGAAACAAGACAATTTATAAATAGTTGTAAAAACGTTATTGACAAAACTAATTTGATATTTTTAGAAACTAAAAAAGCCGGGTGAAGATGACCCGACTTTGGAGCGCCGCTTGGTATCCGTTGCGGTTAGGGAAGCAGCAGGCTAGGGATGGAATTGAGCGATCGCCTTTTTAACGGCCGCGATCGCCGTTTCCACTTCAGCGGGCGATACAATCAAAGGCGGCACAAACCGCACCACCTTGGGGCCGGCGGGAACCAGCAAAACGCCTTCTGCGATCGCCGCTTTCACCACATCGGCGGAAGTCAAAGAGACTTCGGGCTGTAATTCCAAACCATTAATTAGCCCCCAGCCGCGTACCTCTTTCACCACCTGGGGAAACGCAGAGGCGATCGCTCTGAGGCCCTTGCGTAACTGTTCGCCCCGTTCTTGGACATTGTGCAGCAAATGCTCGGTTTCCAGGGTTTGACACACCGCTAAAGCCGCCGCACAAGCAAACGGGTTCCCCCCAAAGGTACTGGCATGATCGCCGGGAGAGAAAACATCGCAGAACGCCTTACACATCATCGCCCCGATGGGAATTCCTCCGGCTAACCCCTTGGCTGAGGTAAAGATATCCGGCTCAATGCCCAAATTCTCATAACCCCAAAACTTGCCCGTCCGACCCACGCCGACCTGCACTTCATCCAGAATTAAAAGAATCCCCTTCTCATCGCACAACTGGCGCACCCGCAAGAAATAGTCCAACTCGCCAGGGCGAACCCCACCTTCTCCTTGCAGCGCTTCCAGCATAATCGCCACCACGCGCCGCTTGCCATTATCTAAAGCGGCGATCGCAATTTCCACCGCCTCAATATCGTTGTAGGGAATATACTCAAACCCCGGCATCAACGGATCGAAGTTCTTTTGATACTTGGGCTGACCCGTGGCTGTAATCGTCGCTAGCGTCCGACCGTGGAAACTGGCTTTCGCCGTCAAAATTATCGGTTCCGCCACATTTAAGACCGTATGGGCGTATTTCCGGGCTAATTTAATCGCCCCCTCATTCGCCTCCGCTCCAGAGTTACAGAAAAAAGCGCGATCGGCACAGGAATGCTCAACCAGCCACTGGGCGAGTTTTCCTTGCTCTGGGACGTAATACAGATTAGAAACATGGTGGAGCTTTTGGATTTGCTGGCTCACCGTTTCCACCAGCGCCGGATGAGCATGACCTAGGGTACAAGTGGCAATTCCTGCCACAAAATCTAAATACTCATTTCCCTGGGTATCCCAAACTTTACAACCGTCCCCCCGCTCTAGTGCAATGGGAAAGCGGGCATAAGTAGACATCACATAGCGATCGAACTCGCTACTGTCAAAGTCTGCGGAGGCTGAAACTTGAAGATTAGGTAGATTTTGAACAACCATTTCTGGACTCACTCGCATATCCTCGCTATGACTAGGGATTTGAATAATGATGACTGTTGAGCAAAACGCAAGTAAAACATTGTATCTTTGACACCTGGAATCCGGGTAAATTGTGTCAGTTTTTGCTGACAACCTAGGCTGAGTTCCCCCGCCGGTTTTACCCACTTTTCTCTTAGGACAGCTTGACTGATTCTGCTGCGATATCGGGCATCACCGCCATTATCCTCAAATTTGGCTTAGGACTGCCTTGGATACCCGCGATGTCTGCTGCTGTAGTTCTGGCGATTTTTGCATTCCGTGTTGCTTGAGAACTTTAGCAGGGCTGACAAACGAAATGCCTTGAGCAGAAGATGTGCTAATCATGACAGCTTCAATGACAGGCTCAAAAACCGTTTGCTCTGCAACCCACTCTACAATAAAGTTTGCACCCGATCCGCCACTGGTATCGTCTGTTGCAATGAAGAAGTCCGCAGAAGCAAGCGGTTTAAGTTCTACCGGACTCTGAACATCTTGGCGAATCAGTTGCCCATTGGTGTCGTAGTAGCGCACGGAAGTAATGATAATCGAATTTGTCAGATCCGTATTGCGAATACTGAGCGTAGCTGACAAATTGATTATGTGCTTCTGGTTACTGTAGTGATAGATGTGAGAGTAAACGGGCACATATACAGTTTGTCCGATCGCCACGTTCGTCGGATCTAACGTGACTGCCCTTAACGAAGTGTTACGCTCTAAGCTAGGCTGGGGATTGGATGAGGTCGTTGGGATTGAACAGGCGGTGAGAGCGATCGCAGCGATCGCCCAATAGACCCAGAAATGCTGCTTTAGCTTCATTGGCATGGATACAGATTTGCAAACCCTCTCCTGTAGACTCAAACGGTAGTAGTCTATTGATTTCTTGAGGGAAAGCGAGTTTATGGGAGGAGTAGCGGTCATGTGGACTTTAGCGCAACAAACTCCTTTGGGCAATAATCCTGCTCTAGAAAACCAGACCCCAGGGGGCATTCCTGAACTGGCGATCATTTTAATCATTCTGCTCCTAATTGCGACGGCGGTTGCCCTTGTTACTCAGCGGCTGCGAATTCCCTATGTTGCGGGTTTAGTGCTGGCCGGCCTACCGATTACGGATGTCTTGTCGCATCGAATTGGTTTAGACCCCTCTCTAGTTTTAAATCTTTTTCTGCCCATCCTGATTTTTGAAGCGGCAATCAATACGCATATGAGCCGTCTCCGCAGCACCTTTAAGCCAGTCGCGCTTTTAGCAGGGCCGGGTTCGATTTTTTCGTCAGCAATTATTGCAGTTTTGGTTAAATTCGGGTTGGGAATAGATTGGATTCCCGCATTGTTGTTCGGCGTGATTCTGGCAAATACAGATACAGTTTCTATGATTGCCGTCTTTAAGGAAATCCAGGTGCCTTCCCGCCTCTCTGCTATTGTCGAGGGAGAAACTCTCTTCAATGATGCGGCGGCTCTCGTTTCCTTCAATCTGATTTTAGTGGTTTATGCGACAGGTTCCCTCACCGTTTTGGAAGGTGTTAAGGAGTTGCTCGTGGTTGCCTTGGGTGGGGGACTGGTTGGGGCAATCTTGGGCTACTTAAGTTTGCCGATCTTTGTCCGCCTCAATGACCCCTTGAGTAGCCTATTGCTAACAGTAGCCTTGGCGTTAGGAACCTTTCAGATTGGGCAATTTTTGGGGGTATCCGGTGCAGTAGCGGTGGTCATGGCTGGACTCATTTTTGGTAATCTTGGGCTTCCTCGCAGTTCATCTGCCTCCGATCGCATTACTTTACTGAGTTTTTGGGAGTACGCAGGTTTCGGAGTTAATACGTTTATTTTTCTCCTGATTGGAATTGAGATTAATCCGTTGACACTGTGGAGCATTCTCCCATCCATCTTGCTGGTGATTTTGGCGTATCAACTGGGGCGAATTCTCTCAGTTTATTTGTTACTCGCAGGGCTGCGCTGGTTCGACCGCCCTATTCCTTTGCCCTGGCAGCATGTTCTGTTCTTGGGCAACATCAAAGGTTCTTTGTCAATGGCGCTGGCGCTGAGTATTCCGCTGACTTTGCCCGGACGAGACAACATTATTGAATTGGTCTTCGGCGCAGTGCTGTTTTCTCTAGTAGGGCAGGGATTAAGTTTACCGGGGTTAGTCAAGCGGCTAAACATTAGTCGAGTTTCAGAGGTGACGGAACAAGCCGGGAAGTTACAAATTCAGTTGATTGCGGCTAAGGCTGCTCAAGACGAACTCGATAGTTTACTCAAATCGGGTGTACTGCCGAAGGCTGTTTATGAGGAACTCTGGGCTTCCTATCAAGTCCGAGTCGCAGAGTCGGAACGGGTGTTGCGCGATTTTTATAATCAATATCGAGCTAGACAATTGAAGAGCGATCGCAGCGGGCTAGATGCCATTCGACGGCGACTGTTACTGGCAGAGAAAGGAGCCGTGAGCGATGCGCTTCGCAAGCGTATTGTCCCAGAAAACCTAGTGCAGCCTTATGTTAAAGATTTGGATGAGAAACTTCTATCGTTGGAAGATGACTAGCGTGCAGACCGAGAAAATCAATCATCGGGTGGACTAGCTCAGGGCGGGTAACAACTAAAATAGTCGAACCCGCTTCTAGCACCGTGCTACCGTTGGGAATCTGTAGATCGGCACACGCATGACATTGATAACCGATGATCAGCGAACTGCTTGGAAAACGTGGGTCTTGAGCAATTTGGGCTACGCTGCGACCCGCCACATAGCAATCGCCTGGAACCGGCAGCTTAAGCACTTCCACCTGCCCTTGCTCAAAATGCATCATTGACTCGATTTCAGGGTATTCAATCGCGTTCGCCATCGTGGCAACGGCTAAATCAACGGTGCTGATGATGTGGCTGGCTTGAGCGAAACGGTAAGCTTCTAGAAATTCGCGATCGCGCATTCGCACTACGGTGTGCGAAATCCCATAACTCCTAGACAATGCGATCATCGCTAAATTCAATGCATCATCTCTGAGGGCGGCCACAACGGCATTGGCTTGTCGAATCCCGGCTTCTAGAAGCACTGTTGTACTCACGGCACTCCCTTCAAATGCCATAACTCCGATTTTTTCACGGGCAAAGCGACAGGCAAGTGGGTCTACATCAATGATTGCTACGGTATGACCCAATTTTAATAACTGTTGAGCCAGTCCCAGCCCCATCATTCCAGCGCCACCAATCAGTACATACATTGCTTGCTTCTCAAATTGTGCTTAGTAGCAGTTTTACGTTCTCTTTAGTATTATTCCTATTTCTATCCCAGGCGGCTACTCGATCATGAGTCCAAAAACGTCTCTGCCGAATCAGGTTAACCTAGAACGCCAGTATCGCCGCCTCCGAGCAGAGTTACTTGGCGGTGCGATCGCCTTAGCGGGTGTTTTTTTAACGGGAACGCTCTGGTATAAGTTTGTTGAAGGCTGGCGGACGATCGATGCGATCTATATGACGGCGATTACGCTAGCGACGGTGGGCTATTTGGAAGTTCAGCCGATGAACGATCGCGCTCGGATTTTTACAATTGTCCTACTGTTAATGGGCGTGGTGGCGATTGGTTATATTGTCAATCGATTTACAGAAGCCGTAATTCAAGGCTATTTTCAAGAAGAACGGCGGATAAGGTTACAAAAACGTTTGATTGAATCTTTAAGCGAACATTATATTCTCTGCGGGTTTGGGCGTACGGGACGCCAGGTGGCGCTGGAGTTTCAAGCCGAAAATATTAGTTTTGTGGTGATTGACTCGGAACTCGATCCCGTGCAAACGGCTCAAAGCCTGGGTTGCGTGGCGTTTCAAGGGGATGCCACCCTCGATCAAACGTTGATCCAGGTGGGAATTGAACGGGCGCTGTGTTTGGTGGCGGCGCTACCCTCGGATGCTGAAAATTTGTATGCGGTGCTGTCGGCGAAAACGCTGAATCCCAAGATTCGGGCGATCGCGCGGGCGAGTACGGAAGAGGCCGTTCAGAAGCTTCAGCGGGGGGGAGCCGATGCCGTCGTCTCCCCCTATATCACGGGCGGTCGGAGGATGGCTGCTGCCGCTCTCAGACCCCAGGTGATGGATTTTTTGGAGGGCGCGATTACTGGAGCCGATCGCGCCTATTATCTTGAGGAGTTTTTGATCGATCCGCAGCTTTGCCCGTTTGTCGGTCAGTCATTGAGCGAGGCTAGGTTGCGATCGCAAACTGGAGCGTTGGTGCTGGCGATTCGCCGCGATGACGGAACGTTGATTGGCGGGCCGATGGGCGAAACGCAGATTTTGCCCGGAGATTTGCTGATTTGTATGGGAACGGCCGAACAACTGCGGAGTCTCAATCGCCTTTTGGGGCCGCTGAGTTCGAGACTGCCACGTCCTCCGCGCAAAAATACCAGTCAATAACCCTTAGTCGAGCTTTAAAGCATTTGCGGGGACTTCATCCCAAGATTCAACGGTGCGGATGCGTGCTTCCCATCCCGCATTCTTTTGTTCGAGGGTGAGATTTTCTACAAAAGACTCGTGGCATTCTTCGGCCTGACTTGGATCGCAACACGCAATGCAAGCATAAAGCATTCCTGACGGATCGACCTGTTCGTTAATCCAGATTTTCATGGGTTGTAACCCCCTGTTAAGGTGCAATCGCTGTTGAACTATTCACGGTTATACAAGAGTTTCCCGCCTCAAATCAAGGGGAAAACACGCTTATTAATGATTTCTTGGGGATCGCAACTCTCGTTAGAGAGATTTTGTTCTATTTTCTAATCTTTTGTAACGCTTGCTCTTCGATCCCCAGGATAGTTTAGAGCCGGATCGTTAAGTTAAACCTTTTGAATTAAATAAACTGTAAATTTGTGGGCATGATAGGGTTGAAGAACATACGCTCGCCGAGCGCGATCTCAGCGCTCATTTCCCTGCAAACCTCAACCTTTCGCTGAACTCAGTGAATTTACGGGTGCTTTGTCAATTTGAATGAGCAAGCAAACTATTTCTGCGTCTGAAGTCCGTTAGGTAGGGTTTGCCCTATTTTGTTAGAGCCGGTTCGCTCGTTAATTTTTTCTTTTTTAGCGGTCTGGAATGGATGATTCACCACTTCTTTCTCAACACAATTTAATGAATAGAAAGTTGGCATCCCTACCCCCTTCCAGTCGGGAGCTAGAGGGGGGAGAAATGCAACTGAGTTCGTCAGGATTGCGGGCGGATCTTTTAAAAATACGAACAGTTGCCACAGCGCTAACCCAGAAGGCGATCGCAACGCATGAAGAGACGTGCGCCCAAACTTTAAAGCAGTTGATGAGCCAGCATCAAGTCACCTGCATTTTAATCGCTCAACAGGATATGCCTGAATCCCCCGTCTCGCACATTATTTCAGAGTATCCCATCGGTTTTGTAACACAAGACGCAATTGAAGAATTACAACATTTAGGGGGTTCTCTCGAACGCATCCCCGCCAAAGATTTAGCGCGATCGCCCCTAGCGTGCGTTCAACTCACGGATTCCCTGTGGCTCGCCTATCAAATGTTGCAAAGCCCCCAAGTGGAGATGCTAGTCGTCCTCGACAATCGCAATCGTCCGCTGGGCTTATTGACCTTAGAATTAATTGAGCGATCGCTCGATCCGCTGGTCATGGCGGGTCAAATTGAAACCCTAAATCAACAGATCAAAACGGCTTCAAATTGCTCTTACCTCAATAACCAAGCCTCTACAAACGGCAAACTCTCCCCCTCTTTGCTCAGTTTACCGGCAACGCCCCAACATTCTTTTGCCTCAACCCTGGGCGGTCGTTTGCTTGCCGATATTGCGTTGCGAATTCGCCAATCTTTAAACTTAGATGAGATTTTAAATACAGCCGTCGAAGAAGTGCGGCAATTTCTCCAGAGCGATCGCGTTTTAGTGTATCGCTTTAATGCCGATTGGGGGGGTCATGTGGTCGTTGAATCCGTCGATCCCCAATGGATATCGATTTTAGGAATGCATATTCGCGATACCTGCTTTGCCGACAATTACGTCAATAGCTATCGCAACGGTCGCATTCAAACCACCAGCGATATTTATAACGGCACTCTTCAAGACTGCCACGCTCACTTTTTATCGCATTTTCAGGTTAGAGCCAATTTAGTGGTTCCCATTCTGCAAACGCTTCCGGAAGTCAACGATCTTCAACGCAACCACCTCTGGGGGTTATTAATTGCCCATCAATGTTGCGGGCCCCGCCAATGGCATGAGGCAGAAGTGGAGTTAGTCCAACAACTGGCCACCCATTTAGCGATCGCTATTCAACAATCAGAACTCTATCAACAACTTGAATCCGAACTCGTCTATCGCGTGCAAGTGGAGGCGGCTTTGCGCCAAAGCGAAGAACGCTTCCGCAACCTGATTGAAACCACCAGCGACTGGGTGTGGGAAATTGACGAACAGGCAACCTATACCTATGCGTCGCCTCGCGTTCGTCAGGTGTTGGGTTACGAACCCGAAGAAATTATTGGCAAAACCCCCTTTAACCTTATGCCTTGGGAAGACGCCGCCAAATTTGCGGCCGTTTTTGCCGAAATCGCGATCGCCCAACAGCCCTTTAGCTGCCTAGAAAGCATCACCCGCCACAAAGACGGTCATTTAGTCATTTTAGAAACCAGCGGCGTTCCCTTCTTTGACCCAAACGGTAAGTTCTGCGGCTATCGCGGCATCGACCGAGATGTCACCGAGCGCAAACAAGCCGCGATCGCCCTCCAGGAAGCCCACCAGCGCCTCTCTTTTCATGTGGATAACTCCCCCCTCGCGGTGGTGGAATGGGACGCTGAATTTTGCGTTCAGCGGTGGTCGCAACAGGCGGAAAAGATTTTTGGCTGGACTGCCGAAGAAGCCGAAGGACGCCAACCCAGTAAAAACTGGCCGTTCGTGTATCCCGGTGACTTAGAAGCGGCGATGAACCTATTCGATCAACTGCTGAACGGTTCTCAGCCTAGAGCGATCGCCCGAATTCGCAACATCACCAAGTCGGGCGCAATGGTGTATTGCGAGTGGTATAGTTCTGCTCTGCGCGATGAAGAGGGGACGTTAATTTCGATTTTGTCTCTCGTTTTAGATGTCACCGATCGCCAACTCGCCCTCGATGCTTTAAAGAAAGTCAACGAAGACTTAGAAGAACGCGTCGAAAGACGCACCGAACAAATTCGCCTCGCCAACGAACGCTTGCGGGCCGAAATTATTGAACGCCAAAAAGCCCAAGAAGTCTTACAATTTACCCAATTTACGGTAGACAGAGCGGCTGAAGCGGTATTTTGGACGGGTGCGGATGGTCAGTTAATCTATGTGAATGATGCGGCGTGTCGCTTGGTGGAATATTCTCGTCAAGAGCTATTAAAGCTGACGCTGCGAGACATTGAACCGGAATATCCAACGCGGGCTTGGATCGAACATTGGAGTCAACTTAAGCAGCGGGGATTTTCCACGTTTGAAACCCACTATCGCACCCAGTCGGGTCATGTTTTTCCGGTGGAGGTGACAGCGAGTTATCTGAAATTTAAGGGAAAAGAGTATAAGTGTGCTTTTGTGCGCGATATTTCTGAAAGAATGCAGGCACAAGCGGAAATTATTAAAGCGTTAGAAACAGAACGCCAGCTTTCTCAGCTTAAATCGCGGATTGTTTCGGTCGTCTCTCATGAATATCGCACGCCGTTAACTACGATTTATTCTTCTGCTGAGTTATTAGAATATTACAGTCATAAATGGTCGGATGCGAAGAAGCTTCAGCATCTGCATCGGATTAAGTCTGCGGTGAATCATCTGACGCAATTGGTCGAAGATGTTTTGCTATTTAATAAGGCGGATGAGGAAAAGCTAGAGTTTCAACCCGAAGCGATTGAGTTAGTAAGCTGGTGCGAGAATTTGGTTGAAGAGTTACAAGCCAATTCTGGGGTTAATCATCAGATTGATTTACAGATTCAGAGTAAAATTCAATATGCATTTGTCGATCCGAAGTTATTGCGGCAAATTCTGACCAATTTATTGACGAATGCCATTAAGTATTCGCCCCAAGGGGGAGTCATCGATTTTATCCTCACTCGGAAAATGCTGGGCCAAACAAATGGAATGGCTGAGTCCGATCCGCTATCCGATCGGGTGAATGAAATTGCGATTTTCCAAATTCGCGATCGCGGTTTGGGAATTTCCGAAGAAGATCAAAGCCAGTTGTTTAAGTCGTTCCATCGCGGTAGCAATGTGGGCGCGATCGCTGGAACTGGGTTAGGGTTGGCGATCGTGAAAAAATGCGTAGACCTCCACAAAGGTAAAATTTCCGTGGAAAGTCAGATTGGCATCGGAACCACATTTACTGTTATGTTACCGATTCGTAATTGAACAAGAGGCAACAATGGCTTATTGGCTGCTCAAAAGCGAACCGAGTACCTATACATACGCTGACTTAGAACGCGATCGCCAGACGGTTTGGGATGGGGTGAATAACGCCCTAGCGCTCAAACATCTACGCGCCATGAATCCGGGCGATTTAGCCTTGATCTACCACAGCGGTAAGGAAAAGCAAGTGGTGGGGATCGCAGAAGTGGTGAGTTCGCCCTATGCCGATCCCAAGTTAGACGATCCGAAGCGAGTGGTAGTGGATCTCAAGCCAGCGCGATCGCTCCAGCAACCCGTGACGCTAGCCCAGATGAAGCAGAGCGATCGCTTTGAGGGATTCGATCTATTGCGCCTCCCCCGTCTCTCGGTGATGCCCGTTCCCGAAACCTACTGGAGCGCAATTTTGGAGCTTGCTAAACCGGGTTTGGCGTAGTTTGTGGGGCTTCTTCTGTGGGTAAGGGCGGACGCGCGATTAAATAGGCGATCGCGCCCAGTAAGGGAAAACAGAACAGCCAAAAAAGCGGCGAGTTTTGCCAACCCCTGCGAGCCATATCATCGCCCAGCAGTGCCGGAAATAAGCCGCACAACAGGCAAAAATCTAAACTCATCACATGGATAAAGCGGCTGGTTTGCCACTGACCGATAAAATTGGCCCAGTCGCCTCCTAGGAAGGCAAAGGCTAAAAGCGCGATCGCAGCGCTCCCTATGGCCAAACCCGTCCAACGCGAATCTAAAAGCTTGAGTAAATTATCCTTTTCTCCGGTAAACTCCGGATTGGGTTGGCGCAATGCCAAGTAAGGCAGCAGTGAAAACGCCCCTACCCCAAAGGATAAACTGGCAAAGGGCCAGGCGGGTAACTTTTGACCTCTGCCATCAAAAAACAGCAGACAGGCAAAAATCATCGGCCAGATGCCCATGAGATTGAACAGGGCAATAATGATGGGGTTAATTCCATCCCACTGACCTGTTGATAAATTTTGAATCAAGGTAAAAGTATCCGGTTGCTGAGGGGGAGCTAGCAAAAAGGCATAACTCACAAACCCCACCCACAGCAAGCCAAAGCCGAGTTTTCTAAGCATGAGCGATCGCTGGTAAGATTCACGCTGGTTATTCTAGACTTTCTGCGCGGCGATCGCAGCTTGGCAACTGGGGATGAGTCGATCCACACTCATTGAGAAATCGTTTTATCTTTACCGTCGCTATGAGTTCATCCCCCCAATACGGCATCGTTTTAGTCACGGCGAGTTCCGAAGCTGAAGCCGTTGCGATCGCGCAAGCTTTGGTAGAAGCCAAACTCGCCGCCTGCGTCAACTTTACCCCCATTCACTCCGTCTATACCTGGCAGGGAATTGTTGAATCTACTCCCGAATGGCAACTGATCGTCAAAACCGATTTAAGGCTGTTTGACGCCTTAGAAGCTAAAATTCAGCAAATTCACTCCTACGAAGTCCCAGAAATTATCGCCATCCCCCTAATCGCAGGTTCTCAGCCTTACCTCCAGTGGATTTCCGAACAAACTCAGCCGGAGTGAGCGCTCGCCATTTTCCGGGAATTCTATCTAAAGCGCGAGTTGCCCTGTCCGCGATCGCACTCAGGGCAGAAGCCCACCCGCTATCATATTAAGTGTTTCGATTCTTTAAGATTTGTCTCGATTTATGAGCTTAAGCGATTCCAGCCTCAAAGAATCCATTAAAGACAAACTGCTGTTTGGTAACGAACCCTCCCCCGAACTCGTCGCCATTCTCTTGGTGTACTTCGTTCAAGGGATCTTAGGGTTAGCCAGACTTGCAGTGAGCTTCTTTCTCAAAGATCAACTCGCATTAGGTCCGGCGGAAGTCTCTGCCCTCATGGGGATTGCAGCCCTCCCTTGGATGATCAAACCCGCATTTGGCTTCCTTTCAGACGGACTGCCGATCTTAGGCTACCATCGCCGTCCCTATCTGATTTTATCAGGGCTATTGGGGGCGCTGGCTTGGGTACTCCTCGCCACCGTCGTTCATACCGCCTGGGCAGCCACAGCAGTCATCTTACTCAGTTCTCTTTCCGTCGCCGTCAGCGATGTTATTGTAGACTCCTTGGTTGTAGAACGGGCGCGAGGCGAATCGCAAAGCGATGCTGGCTCTCTCCAATCCTTGTGTTGGGGAACTTCAGCCCTTGGGGGATTAATTACCGCTTATCTCAGCGGCTTCCTCCTAGAACACTTCAGTACCCAAACCGTCTTTGCCATTACCGCCACCTTTCCCCTAATTGTGTCCCTCAGCGCCAGCTTAATTGCTGAATCTCCGGTAGAACAACAGCCCGGATGGGCTGAGGTGAAGCAACAAGTCTCCCAACTCCGCCAAGCGGTAAGTCAAAAAGCCATCTGGCTACCGGCGGCCTTTCTCTTCATTTGGCAAGCTACCCCAACGGCTGACTCGGCTTTCTTTTTCTTCACCACCAACGAACTCGGCTTTGAACCGGAGTTTTTAGGACGAGTCCGCCTGGTGACTAGCTTGGCGGGATTAGTCGGCGTTTGGTTGTTTCAACGCTTCTTTCGCTCGATTCCCTTTCGGACTATCTTTGGCTGGAGTACCGCGATCTCTGCGGCGTTGGGCATGACAATGTTGCTCTTAGTCACCCATGCCAACCGCGCATTAGGCATTGACGACCATTGGTTTAGTTTAGGCGATAGCTTAGTGCTAACGGTCATGGGACAAATTGCCTATATGCCCGTATTGGTTCTGGCAGCGAGGCTTTGTCCCCCCGGTGTTGAGGCGACGCTGTTCGCGCTGTTAATGTCGGTGACAAACCTGGCCAGTTTATTGTCCTACGAGTTAGGGGCGGCTTTAATGCATAGCTTTGGCATTACTCCCAATAACTTTGACAATTTGTGGCTATTGGTTCTGATTACCAATCTTTCCACCCTCTTGCCTTTACCCTTTTTGGGTTGGCTACCCTCAGCGAATGCGGCTTTACCCAACGAGGAAGCCCCAGATTTACCGCCCGTGGAAATCTACGAACCACACCTGCTGGGATCGACCCCAGACTCCTCCTTTCTGCCGGAGTTATTACCCGAATTTTTCCGGAATTCTCTTAGCCCAAAACAGGTTGAAGAACCTGTGGATTGAGCCGCCGTTTTGGGTGTCTCTATCTAAAAATAGATGCCCAATGCGTTAGGCTATAGAACAATAACAGAAATGCCCTGAGCTATTCGCGAATCTGCTCGATCGGGCTGGAAAAGATTAGTTACGCTTCAATTTAAGGCAGGGAGAAACAGGTCATTCTCTTTCAATTTCTGGTGCCCGTTAGCTCAAATTTGATTTTCAAGCTATGAACCCTATTGCTGTTAAAGAAACCTTTCCTGTTAATCCCCAAAAAGCGTATCAACGCGAGGCTTGGAGTGGCGGTTATGAATCTCAGCCCAACGAGTACGACTATTGGATTGAGGAGATTGAAGGGGAAATTCCCGCCGAGTTAAATGGAACATTGCTGCGAAATGGGCCGGGATTGCTAGAGGTGAATGGGCAACAACTGGCTCACCCGTTTGATGGAGATGGGATGATTAGCGCGATCGCATTCTCCCAGGGCCGCGCCCACTACCGCAACCGCTACGTCCGCACCGAAGGATACGTTAAAGAACAACAAGCCCAGAAAATTCTCTATCGCGGCGTTTTTGGAACCCAGAAAGCTGGGGGATGGCTCGCCAATGCCTTTGACTTCAAACTGAAAAATATCGCCAATACCAATATCCTCTACTGGGGAGACAAACTCCTGGCGCTTTGGGAAGCCGCCCAACCCCACAGCCTCAAGCCTCAAACCCTAGACACCATTGGACTTGACGATCTGCAAGGTATTTTAGAGGAAGGCGATGCTTTTGCGGCCCATCCCTGGATCGATCCGAGGGGAAATGACGGCGAACCCTGTTTAGTCAACTTTTCAATTAAAACTGGATTATCGAGTACCCTGACCGTTTTTGAACTCGATACCCAAGGCAAACTCTTAAAACGTTATTCCCATAGCGTTCCCGGCTTTTGCTTTATCCACGATTTTGCGATTACCCCTCATTACTGTATCTTCTTCCAAAATCCGGTTAGCTTTAACCCGGTGCCGTTTGCTTTGGGAATGCGAGGGGCGGGCGAATGCGTTAAGTTTCAGCCCCAACAACCCACGAATATTATTGTGATTCCTCGCAATGGCAAAGATAAGCCCCAAATCTTTCCAACTCCTGCGGGGTTTGTCTTTCACCATGCCAATGCGTTCGAGTCGGGAGAGACTCTGTGCATTGATTCTATCTGTTATGACTCCTTCCCAGAAGTAGAACCGGACTCTGATTTTCGCCAAGTGGATTTTGATGCCCTATCTCCAGGGCAGTTATGGCGATTTACAGTTAACTTAACCTCCCAAATGGTGCAACGAGAATTAACAGAACCCCGTTGCTGCGAATTTCCCTACGTTCACCCGGATAAAGCGGGTTTGCCCTATCGCTACCTGTTTATGGGGGCTGCCCATGAGTCTACTGGGAACGCCCCTCTACAAGCCATCCTGAAAATTGACTGGGAAACTGGGGAACGACAACTTTGGAGTGCTGCGCCGCAAGGATATGTCAGCGAACCGATTTTTGTGCCTCATCCCCAGAATCCGGCGGAGGATGCCGGATGGATTTTAACCGTAGTTTATGACGCCAGCCATCATCGCTCGGATGTGGTAATTTTGGATGCAAGCGATCTCAATCGCGGCCCTGTTGCTCGACTCCACCTCAAGCATCATATTCCTTATGGGTTGCACGGTAGTTGGGTTTCTGAACAGTTGATGGGTTTGGGTTAGGGAAGAAGGCGAGGAGACATCAATACGGGCGGGTTGAGTGAACTGAAATCCAGATGGACGCTTTGCAGACTCCCTTATGAAATTCAGTATTGTAATCTCCACGTACACGCGTTTGGATCTGTTAAAACGAGCCATTGATTCGGCGCGTTCTCAAACGATCCCCTGCGAGGTTGTCGTAGCCGATGATTGCTCGAAGGATGAGACGGAATCCTATGTTCGGAGTTTGGGTTCTAGCGTTGTCTACCACCGCAATCCAACGAATAGCGGTCATGCGGTTACGGTAAATTCAGGGGTGCAGGCGGCTTCGGGAGACTGGATTAAGTTTCTCGATGACGATGACTACCTCGCCCCCAATTGCATTGAGGAGATGATTAAGGCGATTGAAAAGCGCCCGCAGGCGGCTATCTGTTCCTGTCAAGCGGCGCAGGTGGATGTCAATGAGGTGGAATTAAGTCGTACCCGCCAAAGCGGGCCGGGTGGGGCGTTTTATATTCCCCAAGCGGATATTCACTATGGGATGCTGTTGGAACAGGTACCGTTTGGGACGCCCGTTCAGGTGGCTTGCAGTCGCGAGGCGTTTTTGCAGTCGGGGGGATGGGATTCGAGTTTAGATGCGAATTGCGATGATATTGATTCGTGGATTAAGATTGCTCGGTTTGGCGATGCAATTTTTCTCAATCAATGTCTGGCGTATCGCACGGTTTGGCCTGGGGCATACAATCAGCGGTTTTCTCTGGCGACTCGCCTGGAAACGAATGTGTTGATGAAGCAGAAAATTTACGCGCTGGTGAGCGATCGCCATCGTGCTAAACTACCCCCATTTGCTGAGATTGAGGCTTACTTAAACTTACATTGGGGTTTGGTGGCGCTCAAGCAAAAGAAATTGGGGACTGCCGCCCAGTTCGCTTTTCCGGCCGCGTTGTCGCCTCAAGCTTGGCGGTTGCTGTGGGATGCAAGAACCGCTCAAAAAACCCTGTCTAGCTTGCCTTCAACCGCAGAAAACCGACAGGAAATGCAACCCGATGCGAGTCCGACTATTCAGAAAGTGGTTTTGCTGGAGGCTTAATCCGCGCATTGCAAGCTTGCTGGGGTTATAGCGCGTTGTTGAACCCAAAATCCTCGCTCTTCTAGGGGCGAGGTGGGTATATTATTGCTCAGAATGGCGATCGCCCCCATTACTCTCGCTGGGAGATTGATCGCGCTGGCTTGAACTTAAGAGTTGATTCTGATTCACAAAGTCTAGCACCTTGGAGGCGGCGTTAATCCGATCGGTGGTTGAGGCGTTGGGATCGTCAATGATGGCCTCAAGCACTTCTAGTGCTTTAATTGCTAGGTTATTCAATCGTTCGTTTAACGCTTGTTTGTTCTGTTTTAGTATGCCACGGACGGCCGCAACAAACTCTGGCTGTTGCCGCCAGCGATGGATGGTGACTTCTGAGAGTCCCATTTTTTGCGCGACTTCGCGGGCTGTATGTCCTGTTGCGAGAAGTAGGGCAACGCGTTGTTGAATTTCCGATAGCGGCATAACCCTAACGTTATCCGCCCCCTCCTCGCTGGCTAGAGTATCTGAAAAAAGACTATGGCTAATCATGGGATTTCGGTGAATCTACCGCCTGGATCTCCAGAGTAGTGCGATCGCGTTACTCCTGTCATTGGCAAAAGTACCGATTTTCTCTGGCGGGGGATTCTGTCCCCCTTTGGTAGGATGCCAGACTTGCAAAAACTTCGCTATTGTGTATATTAAGAAAGATTATAAATAATTGACACGATTCGCCTGATATGTGTCATCCCCTGTTAGTCCTATTCTTTGCACGAGGAATAACCCGAAGTGACTCAAAGCTTATACCGTTCCACGGCTGATGCCTCTTTGATTGCTGAATTTTTTCAACAATCGGAAGGAAACTGGCGTTCTGAAAGACGTTATTACACCTTGCCTGATGGGGAAGCTAAGGAGATGGTGAGTTTAATTTCCATTCGCTTTTTACCCCAAGGCAGTGCCGAATTGCTACACCTGGCGCAACTCCATCACCTCAGCACAGAGACGCCTTTAGAATGCGGTGCTTATGTCAGTTGGGAAAGTAAAGATTCAGTGACGCAGCGCAAGAAATCCAAGGGTTCAACCCTATTTGGGGCGTTAGGGGAGATCTTATATCGCGATCGCGGTTTCGCCACTCCCAAACCCGTTACCGCCAGTTTCTTCTTCACAAACCCTCAAACCCTGTGTCTGAGAACCGAGTATAACGATTCCATGTTTGAGGAAGAGTTAAAGCTAGTGGGCAGCCAATATAGAACCCGTCAAACCATTATCTCGCGGGCTGGCGAACAGCAAATGATCGGCCAGTATTTGGAAACGCGCATCTAAAGAAGGATTAGGAACCCGGAATTCGCGACTGATTGGAGGTTAGCGTCCTTAATCAGCTACCTTTAAAATCCGATATTGTACGCCGCTTTCAAAGATGCGGGTTCCTCCTCCTTCGGCGATGGTTTGTCTTAAGGTGTCGGGATGCGCGATCGCAACTCCTGCGAGATAATTAACCCCCATATCCGCTAATTCTGGCAGCCAGGGAGTCGTCGGCCCCATTAACACTAACTGGGCGGCTTGCGATAACTCAACCAGACGGGGGAAGGTTTTGTTGGCAATAGAGGTGGCAGTCAGAAACACCCAGTCCGCTTCGGGTAAGAGGTATTCGCAGGCGGTATCCGGTAAATCTGCGGCGATGGGTTGGCGTTCTAAAACCGTGAGGTTAGCCGCTTGTTCGTACTGAGAAAGACCGGGATAGCGACCAATGACGACCACACGCTTTCCTTGAATCAAGGGAAGAAAATGCTCAAATACGGCCAGATTCGCAGAACTTTGAGAAGAAAGGGGTTGGGCTTGCTGGACTAAGGATGAGGTGGAATTAATCGCCGCATTGATTGCAGCCATCCCAATCGTTGCTTGATAGCTATCCCACGATCGCACCCAGGCAGTCAAATCTGCGATCGCCTTTCCTACTAGGGTACCCGACCAAGGGAGGGTGCGCGTGGGTTGACCCGGACTCATACATAATCCAATCCCCTCTGCTTGGCAATACGTCCAAGTGAGACCGATCAAAATCTCTTGAATAAGAGCATTACTGCGGCTAGAGTCTAGCAGGAGATCGTAAATTTCTCGCGGCGGAATCTTCATCGGATTTCAAACTCAATCGCATCTTGGCGAATGGTCAGATCGTAATCTCCAAAAAACTCATGGCCGAGAAGTCCGACATCGAGTTGAGAACCCGCGATCGCCACAGGCACATTTTTTGCCACCATACCATTGACCGAAATCGAATCCATCATTCCCACCGCAAACTCAACGCCCCTAGCGCTAGCCGTATTCGCTTTAGCAATACCCACCGGGACAATATTTAAATCGTTTGCCATCTGCTGGGTAATTAAAATCCCACTCGCCCCCGTATCGACAATCATCTCAAAAGAGCGTTGATTGTTAAAGGTGACTTCAATTACAGGCGTTCTGCCTACCCGTCGTTTGATGGGAACGCGGAAGACATTGGTTTCTGGGGGAGTCGCCGATAGGGTGACGGGTTCTTCGCTATAAGTCGGGATAGCTGTCACCACTCCCACTGGAGGAGACTTGCTGGCGGCGGAGTTTGCCTGCTGTTGGGCGTAATTGAGGTTGCGCTGATACTCGCTAATTTTAGCTTGGGCAACTGCGTGTTGCGGGCTATCGGCTGGCAGGGATTGAAGAATGGCGATCGCCTGCTGCCAGCGACTTTCGACTAACTCCCAGTCCGAACGCGATCGCGCGGATTGAGCAATACTCGCCGCGCTATAAGCTTTATCCAGCGCTTGCTGGTAAAACTCCCAGGTGGAAGGCGTGGGGGTGGGTTGAGGAGGCGGCGCGGGTGCAGGTTGGAGCAAATCGGCACCCGGATCGGTGTGATACGCTTTGCTCTGGGAATCAACGGAGGTCGTCTCGCGACAAGCCGCACTCAGAAAAGTCAGCGCGACCAGTAATACGCGCAATATAGAAGGGGGAACGGAATAATTAGCCATACAGCGGGCTTCCACCAAAAGAGAGGCGAGTCTTCTGTTTCTAGGGTAGTTTGCCGCAAGCAACTCTGGCTAGACCGCAATTAATTCCGGTTCTGCGGGCGGTACCTGAATTTCTGGGGCTTCGCGATCTTCAGTAAGGGCTTGCAATTGACCTTGACGTTCGATCAAGCCGCCGACCATTGCCAGTAAAGCATTGACTTTCCTTTGTCGCCAGCGATCGATGATTTTTTGAGCCTCAATGGGGGTTAAGCGTCGTTCTAAGGCTTCTTTGAGATAGGCGGCGTGGCGGACTTCATCTCTAGCAATGCTGAGTATGCCTTTTTTAAGGTTGCTGCTGCGGCTATCGGTATCGGGGAGAATATTCGCCATTCTTTGAAAGTCTTGGCTGGCATCCAATTCTAGAATGTAGGTGCTACCTAAGAAAACGAGCCAATCAATATTTTCGGGTTTGAGTTGTCCGGGGGTGTAACCTTCAAAGAAGGCAGCGAAAAAGGGGCTGCGCTTGCGTTCTTCGGGTTGTCCTTCGGTGGGGGTTTGGGGAATCTTTTTGAAGTCAATGACTTGTTTGTTGAGTTGTTGCAGATGGTGGGCGAAGATTTGCCCGTGCCGTTTTTCGTCTTCTGCATGGCGGCTGAGGCGTTCGGCTAGCCAGGAATCGCCTTCTGCTAAGGCGCGATCGCGTAATTTCTCTAAAAAGGGGACAGAACCCGATTCTGCAAGCTGAAATCCGGCTAAGAGATTGGGCCGCGTTTCCCAGTCTCGCAGATTTCGAGCAGTAATATAAGCGGTGGCGCTACTACCAATCAGGTGCAAAATTTGCGTGAAAATGTTCATAATGCCTTTTTCGGTTGTTGCGTTGCGACAGAAGACGCATGGGCCATTAAGCTGCGGAAGTATAAACCACCCACTAGGGTTAGAAAGAGCAGGTAACTCGCAATTTGTCCAAGATAGAGTTTTTCCCGATAGCCGAATAGGGCCTTGAGGACGATTCCGGGAAAGGTGCGATCGCTTAAAATCTGCGAACCGTTCCACACTAAGGAGCCTAGCAAGCAACTGCTATGACCAAAACACCATCCTGAGAGTTGGGGGTTAAGGGCGATCGCGGCTTTGAGGGCGATTTCGAGATGGGCTAAGGCGGAAAGGACTAATCCCCCGACGATCAGCAACAGGAAGATGCCCATCGCTTGAAAGAAGGTGCCTATGTTAATTTTGACACCCCATTTAAATAAGAGAAAGCCGATTAAGGTGGCGCAGGCTAATCCGGCGATCGCACCCCCGGCGGCCGCTATCCCTTGGGAGAGGTACGCTAAAACCAGGGAAACGGCTTCAAAGCCTTCGCGCAAAACGGCGATGAAGATTAAGCTAAAAATCCCCCAGCCTGCATTGCGCGTCCCGTTTTCGGAGTTTAGCGCTGACTGCACCGATCCGGTAATTTCGGCTTTGAGCGATCGCGCCTGCTGTGTCATCCAGATCAGCATCCAACTCAACATGGCGATCGCAATAACGCCAAACCCAGTTTCGAGTAAGGGTTTAATGACGGGGGCATACTGGGGATAGCTGAGGGCGATCGCCTCTACGCCCCGACCCAGTAAAATTCCTACGAGGGTACTAGCCAAAACTCCCCCCCCAATCCCGGCATACACCCAAGAATTAAGATGAGTCGCTTTGGCTTTTTGCAAGCAAGCTAAAACAATCCCCACCACTAAAGCGGCTTCCACCCCTTCGCGCAGGGTAATTAAAAAGGTTGGGAGTGCGGCTGTTAATTCCATACTCTTTATTTTAATCAACTTCAAAAACTTGCCTCAACAACCGAGCAGCCCCTTCTAGGAGCGATCGCTCTCCTCTGTCAAAAGAATGTATCAGTTGCAACCATCTATTCGAGAGAAACCAATTTCTTAACGCATTAATTTGTTATTTTGTCAACCCCACTCAGATATATAAATAAAAATTACAGTCCTCTTTCTCTGTATGAGGTCTACGCTATAACAAGGGATGGTCTAAAGCTAAATATTTTACGAGCTTTATTCGACAACTCAGTAATATCTCGTAAATCACTCCATCACTTTAAAAGATTACTTCTTTTAAAAGTTTCCAGCTTGACCCTCTGACTTTCAGCCTTAGCCGTCTTAATCTTGTTTGTCAGGCAATCTTATGACTGGACTTCCTAACGATACGTTTTTTAACCTTCAGTGGTACATCTACAACACCGGACAAGGGGGAAGAACTCCCCGCATTGACCTCAACTTAGTTGACGACAATCCCACCAATTTTGACGTTTGGGACGACTACACCGGAAAAGGTATCAAAATTGGCATCGTTGATGATGGAATTGATGTCGATCACGAAGACCTAAAAGCTAACTACAACCCCAACCTCGCCTTAAATTACAACTGGTCAGAAGAAGGCGCACCGCAAACTAATGAGAACAATCATGGGACTGCCGTTGCTGGCATTATCGTTGCTGCGCGTAATGACATTGGTATTGTAGGCGTTGCCTACGATGCCCAATTTAGCAGTTTCCGTTATGCTAAAGCCCCTGAAGCGTTGAGACGCCAAGCCGCATTTGATGTATCTAATAATAGTTGGGGAAGTAATAATCCTTTTGAAGCAGACAGCAACTATAAACTTAAGCCCGATAATGGCGATGCGCTTAAGTTTGGTGCTACTACTGGACGGGACGGCAAAGGGACAGTTTTTGTTGTTTCAGCAGGAAACGAGTTCCAAAAAGGATTTGATGCCGATACCGATAATTTTACAAACTCTCGATATACGATCGCAGTTGCTGCGATCAATGGCAATGGTAAGGCCGCAGATTATAGTTCAGCCTCTTCTAGCCTGTTGATCTCTGCTTTTGCTGAAGGGTCTGAAGTTACTCGTCCAGACAACTTAAATATTGTCACTGCTGACCGTACAGGCAATTTTGGCTATAATCCCAATCCTGAAATCACGACTAACCTCCCGGATCTTAACTACACCAATGAATTTAGTGGCACTTCAGCGTCCGCTCCTCAAATTTCAGGTGTTGTGGCGCTGATCTTACAAGCTAATCCTAATCTTGGCTATCGCGACGTTCAGCAAATTCTCGCCTATACAGCAAGACAAAACGATGCGGAAGATTCAGGCTGGAAATTCAATCAGGCAAAAAACTGGAACGGTGGTGGGTTACACATTAACAGACGGTATGGTTTTGGTCTAGTGAATGCCCATGCTGCGGTTCGACTTGCCGAAACCTGGTCTTACTCTAACTCAACAGCAAGCAGGACTGTCAACGAAGTTATGGCAACAGGAACGCCTACTTCTGGCACAAGCTCAATTCCCGATGGCGATCTCAATGGACTGACGCAGAAAGTTAATATCAACTCTAACCTCAAGATTGAATATGCTGAGTTGGATATTAAAATCAGTCATGCAAAAATTGAGGATCTTAAAATATCCCTCACCTCTCCAGAAGGGACTGAAAGTGTTCTCTTTGCTGGCGAGCAGCTAAAGCAGATTGAAATTACTAAAACAAATCTGGTTCCTTTTGCAGATTTTAGGGACAATCCAACACAGTTTCTGACTGAATTAGATGCGGATACACGTCAAGAATTTATAGATTTAGCCGCATCTTACAAACAAGGCATAGACTTTACTTTCTCAACCGCTTTCAGTTGGGGAGAAGTAGGTAATGGCGAATGGACGCTGAAGGTAATCGATCAAACCACAGGGACAGCAGGCACTCTCGATAATTGGAGCGTTCGCCTGTATGGGAATGCACTTACCAATGATGACCTGTATGTCTACACTAACGAGTTTGCTAACCTAACTGATGCATCTCGTCAGACTCTCAGCGATACCAATGGGGGAACGGATACCCTAAATGCGGCTGCCATTCGGTCGAATAGCTTGATTAACCTTACTCCTGGCTCAACCAATAGTAGTCTCGCCGGGAAAAACTTAACCATTGCCGCCGGAACGCTGATTGAAAAAGCCATTGGTGGAGATGGTAATGATACGCTGATTGGAAATAGTGGCAATAACACCTTATACGGGGGTCGCGGGGATGACTCTTTGGTGGGAGTCAAGCAATCTTTCTTAGAAGGAGGATTGGGGAATGATGTTTATGTGTTTGCGAGTCTGGATGTTCTGGGGAGTAAAATTTTAGATGCAGGTGGAAGCGATCGCATTACTCTTCCCGAACCCGTATCCCTAGAACTCGCATCGGGAAAACTCGGTTTAGGTCGTTCCGGTACTAGCCTAATCGTCGATCTCAATAAGAACGGCGTGGTTGAAGTGGATACAGATTTAGAGATCCAAAACTTCTTTGCCTCTGCTACTGGAAACACCGCCGGAACCGGATTTATTGAAGAAGTCGGGGGATTAACCGGACAAAGCATCTTAAATAGTATCGCTGCTCCACCGACTCCCACCCCTACTCCTGCACCTACCCCTCGTCCAACTCCGGTTCTTCCCACACCAACCCCAGCGCCAGCACCGACTCCCACCCCCACCCCGCCTTCTTCTGCTTTACCAACTCCAGGAAATGACCTCTTGGTTTTAGCAGATGGGGGGCAAGCAATTCAGGCGCTAGCTGGCAACGATACCGTCATTGGCGGTGCTGGTAGCGATACAATCAACGGCAACCAAGGCGATGACTCAATCTTGGGAGGCGACGGGAACGATCTCCTGTATGGCGGAAAAAATCACGACACCCTACGCGGAAATCAAGGCAACGATACCCTGTTTGGAAATCGGGGTGCTGATGTTCTCGATGGCGGTAAAGGCGACGATCTCTTATTTGGCGGTAAAGGAAATGATGTCCTCATCGGCGGTGAGGGGAATGACACCCTGAGTGGCGATTTGGGTCAAGATTTACTGATTGGGGGATCGGGTGCGGATCTGTTTATTTTGCGAACCGGAACCGCTGCAACCGATGCCGCATTAGCTGATTTCATTCAAGATTTTGAAGTCGGAATTGACCGGATTGGCTTAACGGGAGGGATAACTGCTGCTAACTTGACGTTTAATGTAGCGGGAGGAAATACCGTAATTAGCATTGCTAATTCCAACCAAACGTTAGGAATTGTTGCAGGGGTAACGCCAGATCGATTGGCGGGAAGCTTTGTGGCGGTCAATATTCCCGGTTTAGCTTAGGTCAGTTGCTAAAATAGCAGTGCGTTGGTCAAGGTGCGGCAAGATTGCACCTTGACTGTTCGCTTTCCTCATTCCCCCTAAATCCTATGCAACCTCCCCTCAGTCGTAGAAGCATCCCGCCGAAAGTTAGCGCCGTTCCCCGTCCAAAAACGGAAGCCTCCGCGTATTTAGACTTATATCAACTGGCGGTTGAAAAAAAGCGCTTGCAACAAGAGTTACAAATGCTAGAGGTTCGCAAGCAACAACTGCAACAACGCCTGACTACGATTGACCAAAAAATGGGTCAGTTGAACGAGCAAGCGTCTTCTCTGACGGAAGGCCTGGAAGTGGCTCATATTCGTGCATCTGATTCCGCAGTACCGGAAACTCCGCAATCTCCTTCTTTTGATACGTTTTTACTAGAATATTAATCGGCTTCTTCGGCTTCGGCGGCAGCTTGCATTGCTAGAAGAATTTCCTCTTCTTGAACTTCAAAGTCTTCTTCGGAAATTTCACCCATGTCGAAGGCTAGCTGTAAAGCCAGCAGCCGCTTTTGTAAGTTTTCCTTATCGTCAATTTCAGCATCTGCACGTTCGAGGAGTTGTTCGCCAATCCAAGCAACGCCTTCAATGGGACCGAGGAGGGGTAGGGTTAATAAACGCAGGATCATGGCTGGCTAAGTTGAGCAAAGTTATAGGGGGCTGTAAAATTGTTATAGCGAATTTTTAAGCGTTCGTTGAATTTTCGATCTAAAACTTCAATTTTTGCAGCAAACTCCGGTTCGCTTTCCCAAGGAATAAGAAAAGCGGCGTTATAAATCATGGATTCCATTAGCAAATCGTTTTCAAGGGTTTCGGTTGCTAATGGGTTTAAGTCGGTTTGGAAGGTTTCAGCAATCTGCTGGCAGCGCTGTTTGAGACAAAATTCAATCTCTTGACCGATCGCAATGGTTTCGTCCATGCTCAGGGTTTTACCTTCGAGGCGATCGCGCTTGGCTTTCAGGTCTTGATTTTCCGTCAAAAGCATCTGCAACTCTGCCTTTTCTTCCCACAAAACTTTGACGCTAACTTCTCGATAACCGGCTAATTTCTCAAAGAGTTGTTCGAGTTCTTGGGAATGGGGAATAATCAGTTGTTTTTCCACCTTTTCCCAATCATCAATGACCAGACCAAATTGCAAGGGTAATAGGGTACGATACCCCGCTTGCATCGCTTCTTCTAAAACCTTTTCGTGACCTAATAAATTGCGCCGACTCGATAAATAACGCTGCTGTAAGGCTTCGGAATAGAGAAAATAAAAATTCTCAATTTGATGAATATAAACGGGTTGTTTATCTAAACCCTGAATCTCTAGATTCTCAGGTTCTGGTGGGGGGAAGATACCATATAAATAGAGACCGTGACCCATTTTGTTGTTAAACTCAAAAGTTACAGCGGTTTAGAGGTTAAAACTAATCTTAGCTTGGCATGAATTAAATTAAGTTGCGCTAAACCCAGGTCTAAATCTCCTTCGACAACAACCCCGGTATGCAATAAGCGGTCGAGCAATTCTAACACAGACGGGTTATCTGAGGTTTCGCCAGGGTAATAGCCGCTAGATTTGGGAAGCAGGCTACCAATTTCACCCAAGTCTATATTTAAATCGGCTGGATCGATTTCAAAGATTTCGCACAGTTGCAAAACCTGGGCCTCAAGTTGGCGCAGGCTGTCTGCGGCGCGGTCTAAATCCTCTTCAGCCAGCATACCCGACTCCATGCGCCGAATAACCTGAGCCTCCATCAGTTGGCGGATCAATTCAACGACGGTTAGGAGTAGCGGCGCTAATCCGGCTTCTTTGTTAGAGTGCGGTTGGGTTAAAGAAAATTCTGTAGATGCGCTCGGTTGAATCGAGTTCATGCGATCCTAGATAAGATGACATCTCGGACTGTCCGCGCGGGCGGATCTTTCTCTATCTTATCCAAGAGATTCGGTTTGATTGAAAATTGCGATCGCCTCTAGTCTGGCGTGCGGCAAGAATGCTTTCTATACCTTGGAATTCAACCCTTGTTTAGATTTGTGGCAAACCGCAAGCTTGACAAAAATCATTCTTTATGTATAAAGAAGAGGTGCTAACTTTTGTAAGACAATAAGCAATTGACTGGTTGCTTTGGAATGCTTGCGACTCTTTCAAGTTATCTTTACATGACCTATTGTCTTGGCATCGTCACTCAGTTCGGTTTAGTCATGGCGGCGGACTCCCGCACCAATGCAGGTGTTGATTATATTTCAACCTATCGCAAGCTATTTGATTTTTCTTTACCGGGCGAACGCGTCATTTTAATGTGTACTTCGGGTAACTTATCCATTACCCAAGCCGTCATTTCTGGACTTCGCAAAGACATTAAAGTTCAAAATGATATTAACTTACACACCCTACCCAACCTCTACGAAATCGCCCGCCACATTGGGAGCAAAACCCGGCAAATCTTAGATCAAGACCGAGTTTGGCTGCAAAATGATGGCATTGATTTCACCTGTAACTTCCTGGTTGGGGGACAAGTTAAAGGTGAAGATCCGGAACTCTATCTCGTCTATAGTCAAGGGAATTGCATTCAAGCCACCGCAGAAACGCCCTTTTTGCAAATTGGCGAAACCAAGTATGGCAAGCCCATTTTAGACCGGATTCTCACCTTTCAAACCTCCGTAGAAGCCGCCGCCAAATGCGCCTTAGTTTCCATTGACTCTACGATGAAATCGAATATTTCTGTCGGGCCGCCCATTACCCTAGTGATGTACCACGCCAACAGTTTTATCGTGCAGAATCACCTAGAGTTACCCTTGGGCGATCCCTATCTTGCCAAGATTCGCAAACTTTGGGGAGCCTCAATCAATCAAGCCTTTGAAAGTATGCCGGATATTGAGTGGAAGCGTAACGTCTCCCCAGAGGACGAACAGATAGAAATTGACTAAACCCAGAGTGACCTTTCTGGGTCGTGAGTTGTCGGTTGGGTTAGCGCCATTCGTAACCCAACAGCAGCCTATCTTGATTGAGGGTTGGAGATGAAGGCAAAGGTGGGAATGCGCCCTACTTTTTAAAGAAGGTATTAAAAATCTCCTGGGCGACAGGAACCGCATTCACCCCGCCAAAGCCGCCATTTTCCACCACAACTGCGATCGCAATTTCAGGATTGACTGCCGGCCCATAGGCGACATACAGCGCGTGGGAAGGCTGTCCCACCACCTCCGAAGTCCCTGTCTTACCCGCAGTTAGCGGGATCGAACCATCATTTAACCGGCGGGCCGTTCCCTGCTGTACCACTGCAACCAAACCCGACTGAATCGCCTTAATCGTTTCGGGAGCAGCCCCCGTGGGTTCTGGCTTCGTCGCTGGCGTATTGGTTTGCGACGCCAATAAGTGCGGTTTCACCCGCATTCCCCCATTAGCAATACTTGCCGTCATCACCGCCAACTCTAGCGGGGACGCCAACACCAACCCCTGACCAATGGACATACTCACCGTATCCCCCGCATACCAGGGTTCGCCAAACAGCACTAACTTTTCCTCCTCGGTAGGCACCATCCCATAGTTACCGCCTTCAAGTCCCAGCAAGGATAAATCCGTAGTTTTGCCAATTCCCAGGTTTTTTGCCCATTTCGACACCTGGGAAACACCCGCCTGCATCCCCACTTGATAGAAGAAAGTATTGCTACTGTAGGCCAGCGCTTCTCGGAAGCCAATCACCCCATAACTGCCACTGTGTTCGTTAAACTGAATGCCACCCACCGTAATGTAAGCAGAAGTCATTAAGGTTGAATTAGGGGAAAACTTACCCGACTCCATCCCCGCCGCTGAGGTGACAATTTTAAACGTACTTCCGGGGGGATATCCTTGCAGCGCCCGGTTCAAAAAGGGATTTTCCTGACTTTGCAGATATTCCCATTCTGAATCTGTTACCCGTCGGGTAAATACATTGGGGTCAAAGGTCGGCCCGCTAGCCATTGCCAGCACCCCTCCTGTTTTGACATCTAGCACCACCACCGCGCCGCGACGGTTGCCTAATGCCCGTTCTGCTGCTTTTTGTAAGTCTAAATCCAGCGTTAGTTGCACCGCCGAACCTGCCTTAGAAGGACGCAACCCCAACTCGCGCAATTCTTGGCCGAGGGCATCCACTTCCACCAGTCGCCCGCCCCAAACGCCTTCAAGTTGGTCGTTCACGAAGCGTTCGATCCCCATTTTGCCGACAACCATTCCCATCGGATATTCGGGTTTGGCTTTCAGTTCGTCGAGGGTTGCCTCGCCAATATAGCCGAGAACGTGACTGGCAAGGGAGCCGTGGGGATAGTCGCGATTGGATTCGGCGCGGACTTCGACCCCTGGTAACATGGGCATCGATTCTTCGAGGGCGACGAATTCTTCGGATTTTAAGTCGCGGCGAATGCGGATGGGTAAAGCAGACCTATAGCCGCTTTGCTCTAATTTTTCGAGAATTTCTGTTGCGGGCAAATTGAGCAGCGCCGCTAGCCGGGGAATGGAGTCTTGCCATTGCTCTGGGGTTTGTTCTCGCGGCCACAGATAGACGGAACGAGAGAGGCGGTTGGCCGCTAGCACGCGTCCTTTGCGGTCGAGGATATTACCGCGTTCGGATGCGACTGGAATTTGACGTATGCGGTTGAGTTCGGCCCGGTAGCGGTGATATCGACCTTGGACAAGCTGGAGTTGTGCGAGGCGATAGCCATAGCCGATAAACACGCTGCTAATCAGGAGCATAACGGCTAAGGTGCGGTGAAAGCGGATGCCGGGTTGTTCGGAGGGGCGGGTGTCAGTTTGAAAGAAAAGTCCGTTAGCCATAGTTGGGGTTGACTGGTGGAAGGCGGTTAATCGGTTTAGTCAGGGCGGACCGGAGTTCTTCTCAAGTGGAAGCGAACCCGGTTTGGAGTCAAAATCTGTTAAACATGCAGTTTCCCTGAAGAGGGGTCTGCGAGTGAGGGGAACACAAGAAACTCGATTGTCAAGCGTTCGGGTGGGGCAAAAATCCTTGACAAGGAGTGCTAAAAAGGTTAAGCAATTTCAGGCTATTCATGAGGGTTTGCTGTACGGACAACCCCCTGGGTGCAGATGCCTTTATGAAATTCCCCAAACCATTTTGCTTTATCCGGAAAATTTTGCCGTTTGCTCTTCAAATCTCCAAGCAGATTCAAAGAAATCTCGTTCGCACAATAGGGCATAACGATAGGTTGAATGAACGGTGGAATGGGGTTCCATGAGATAGCGATTCACTAAGTTCTCAAGCTGTCGGGCGAGGTGTTCAAATTCAGCACTGCTATAGGTTGTAATCCAATCGATATAAGCACTTTCTGGGTTAGCAATTTTCGATAATTCTTGCCCTAAAAAGGCGTAGAGTCGCATACAAGGGGACATGGCAACTGCGGTGAGACTACTCTGGCTACTCCAACTCGTCGCTAAAAGAAAGTCGGTGTAGCGCCGCGTTGCGGCAGTGGGTTCGATGGTTTGTAGATGAACTCCCCACGTTTGAGCGTAGGTACGATGCAACTTGAGTTCGTTTAAAACGCCTGCGGCGAGGGCGTGAAAGGTGGTAAAGGCTTCCCAGTCGGGAGCTTTGGCCGCAGCAATGCTATAGGCACGCGCAAAGGATTCTAGGAAGAATGCATCCTGACCCACATAATGGGCAAAGATTGATTTGGGAAGCGTCCCGTTGGCGATCGCCCTCACGAACGGATGCTGCAAACAGGCTTGCGCGATGTCGTGATGGGCTTGCCACAAAATCTCAGAAACACTCATGATTAAGGGCGACAATGTAAACAGGGAACTGAACCAGACGAGCGAGGAAGAGATGAGATTTCCGGAGAATTTCTTCGGGAATCGCAGGAATTATACTCTAGCTAGATGGAATTTCGATAGACTAACAATGTCTCTTGAACAGAGTGATTAGTTATTTTTACTCAATTTATCTTCACAGGTGTCAAAGATTTAGGACAATAAAGGAAAGATAAAGAATTTCACCCGCTGGCGAATTCACTGACAAGGAGGACTCAAGATGGTAGCGCTCGCCGATCAACAGCAAAAACGACTGACCATCAGCGTTGCAGAGATTGCCACCGAAACGACCGCGATTCGTTCGCTCGATTGGGATCGCGATCGCTTTGATATTGAATTTGGTCTGCAAAACGGGACGACATATAACTCCTACATTATTCGCGGCGAGAAAACTGCTTTAGTTGATACCTCTCACGCGAAATTTCAAAAGCTTTATTTCGACACATTAACCGGACTCATCGATCCCCAGACGATCGATTATCTGATTATTAGTCACACCGAACCCGATCACAGCGGTTTGGTGAAAGATTTCTTGGAACTCGCCCCCCAAGCGGTGGTTGTCGCGGCCAAAGTTGCGATTCAGTTTCTAGAGAATTTGGTGCATCGTCCCTTTGAACGGCTGCAAGTCAAAAATGGCGATCGCTTAGACTTAGGAAACGGTCATATCCTGGAATTTGTCTCCGCCCCTAACCTGCATTGGCCCGATACGATCTTTACCTACGACGCTAAAACCCAAACGCTATTCACCTGCGATGCCTTTGGGATGCATTATTGCTCTGATAGCACCTACGATGAAGACTTAGCGGCGATTGAACCCGATTATCGCTTTTATTACGAATGCCTGATGGCCCCGAATGCGCGTTCGGTGCTTTCTGCCATGAAGCGGATGGACGCCCTAGGCGACATTACCACGATCGCCACTGGACATGGCCCCTTGTTGCGGCATAATTTAGGCGAACTCACCCGACGCTATCGCACTTGGAGTCAGGAACAAGCCAAATCTGAAACAACCGCCACCGTCTTCTATATTTCAGGATACGGGTATAGCGATCGCCTCTCGCAAGCGATCGCGCGTGGAGTCTCCAAAACGGGCGTTAACGTAGAAATGGTAGACCTGCGATCCGCCGATCCGCAAGAAGTCCGAGAAATGGTAGAAATGTCTGATGGACTCGTCATCGGCGCGCCTCCCCTTTCCGGCGCAGTGGGAACCCAAGCCGAAACCGCCATTAGCACAATTCTAGCGGCCGCCAATAGCAAGCAATCTGTCGGTTTATTTGAATCCGGTGGTGGCGATGACCTCTCTATTTATCCCCTGCGAAACAAATTCAAAGAACTGGGATTAAAAGAAGCCTTCCCCGCCATCCTGGTGAAAGAAACCCCCAATAACGCCACCTACCAACTCTGCGACGAAGCCGGAACCGACTTAGGACAATGGCTAGCGCGGGATAAAACCATCAAACAGATGAAATCCCTCGATAGCGACTTAGACAAGGCCCTAGGACGCTTGAGTGGCGGCTTATACGTGATTACGGCCCGCAAAGGCGAAGTCACTGGGGCGATGTTAGCCTCTTGGGTAGCCCAAGCTAGCTTCAAACCCTTGGGAATTTCGATTGCAGTGGCAAAGGATCGGGCCATTGAATCCTTAATGCACGTTGGCGATACTTTTGTCCTCAACGTTCTAGCCGAAGATAACTATCAAGCCTTGATGAAACACTTCCTCAAGCGCTTCCCCCCCGGTGCGGATCGGTTTGCGGATGTCAAAACTCAATCGGCGAATAATGGTAGCGCCATTCTGACTGATGCTGTGGCTTACGTTGAGTGTACCGTGTCGAGCCGGATGGAATGCAGCGATCACTGGATTGTCTACGCCAGTGTAGAAAGCGGTCGAGTTAGCGATCCTGACGCTTTACCCGCCGTTCACCATCGTAAAGTGGGGAATCACTACTAGAGTGCTGAGTGCTGAGTGCTGAGTGCTGAGTGAGAAGAGGGTGGGGAGATGGGGGGATGGGGAGGTGGGGGGAAGTTAGAGTGCTGAGTAGAAAGTGCTGAGTGCTGAGTGAGAAGAGGGTGGGGGGATGGGGAGATGGGGAGGTGGGGGGAAGAAAGTCAATCAGCTACTGTTCTCGCTACCGACTTAAAACTCAGCACTCAGAAACACTTAGTACGCTGCTTTGCACCGCTGAACTGCACAACAGCCCTATCAACTCAGCACTTCATCCCCCACTTTACACTCAGCACTCAGCTATTAGCACATCGCTACGCTGAACCGCGCAACAGCACTGTCAACTCAACACTTCATCCCCACTTTACACTCAGCACTCAGCACTCAGCACTTAGAAACACTCAGCACTCAGCACTTAGAAACACTCAGCACTTAGAAACACTCAGCACTCAGAAATATGTTAGAAATTAAAAAACCCCGCGATGTGCAAATTCTGCCAGTTAGTAGCGAGATTACCATTGTGCGATCGCGCACTTGGGATCGGCTGAAGTTTGAGGTGGAATATTCCCTAGCCAAGGGAACGACGGCGAACTCTTATTTAGTTACAGGTGAGAAGGTCGCGTTAATCGATCCGCCGGGAGAATCGTTTACAGAGAGTTATCTTAAACGCCTGCAAGAACATCTCGATCTGAGTCGGATTGATTATGTGATTTTGGGTCATTTTAATCCCAATCGGGCGGCAACTCTCAAGGCATTGCGACAACAAGCGCCTCAAGTTACTTTTGTATGTTCCAAAGCGGCAACTTTGGCGATGCAAAAGGTTTGGGAAAATGAAGAATTTAAGGTGAAAACGCTGGTTCGGGGCGAGAATAGTTTGGATTTGGGGAACGGGCGAGTTTTGCAATTTATCCCAACTCCTACCCCCCGTTGGCCCGATGGAATTTGCACTTACGATCCGCAGTCCCAAATCCTATTTACCGATAAGTTTTTTGGGGCGCATATTTGCGGCGATCAGGTGTTTGATGAAGGGTGGTCTACCCTGAGTGAAGATCGGCGTTTCTATTTTGATAGTTTACACGCCTCCCAAGCGCGACAGGTGATTACCGCTTTAGACCGGATGGCGGATTTACCCGTGCGTTTCTATGCACCCGCGCATGGCCCGTTAGTCCGTTATGGCTTATCGGAGTTAACCCATTTATACCGCCACTGGTGCCAGCAGCAGAAAGACCAAGATTTGACGGTGGCGATGTTGTATGCGTCGGCTTATGGGAATACAGCTACTTTAACGGATGCGATCGCCAAAGGTTTAACTCGCGCGGGCGTCAATGTCGAATTAATGGATTGCGAATCGGTTGAAACCACCGAAATTCAAGAAGCGGCGCAAAAATGCCAGGGGATTATCTTTGGAACGCCAACCCTAGGGGGTCATGCACCCACCCAGATTCAAACGGCTTTGGGGCTAATTTTATCGAATGCCGATAAGAATAAGCTGATGGGGGTGTATGGTTCCTATGGCTGGAGTGGGGAAGCGATTGATTTTGTGGAAAGCAAGCTGAAGGATGCGGGATATCGTCTGGGGTTTGACCCCATCCGCGTTAAGTTTAAGCCCACGGATGTGACCTTACAGGAATGCGAGGAAGCGGGGATCGATTTTGCCCAAACGCTGAAAAAGATGTACCGCCTGCGTGCGCCAGCCCCTTCTACGAGTACGATTGAGTCTGACCGCACTGCCCAAGCTGTGGGTCGCGTGGTGGGTTCGCTGTGCGTGGTGTCGGCGCGACGGGGTGACGTGCATAGCGCCATGTTGGCGAGTTGGGTTTCGCAAGCGACGTTTAGCCCGCCAGGGTTAACTATTGCAGTGGCAAAGGATCGGGCGATTGAATCATTAATGCACAAGGGCGATCGCTTTGTCTTAAATATTCTCCCGGAAGGGATGTTGATGTGGAAGCAATTTGTCAAAAATTACGCCCCCGGTGAAGATCGATTTACGGGGATGCAAACCACAGAAGCGAAAAATGGCTGTCAAATTCTCACCGAGTCGCTAGCCTATCTAGAATGCGCGGTACAAGACCGGATGGAGTGCGGCGACCACTGGTTAGTGTATGCTGCGGTAGAGGATGGCAAGGTGATTAATGAAGGGGTAACGGCTGTCCACAAGCGCAAGTCTGGAAGCCATTATTAGATCGTAGCTTGGGATAAGCGCGATCGCATTCTGGATGCTGGCTAGAACGAGGTCTTGAACCCAATTTTTCGGTAAAATTAGACGACCTCCGGCACTCGCTCACCTGTAAACCCTATGTACTGCGATTACCTCGTTCAAATCTTAACGGCCCGCGTCTATGATGTTGCCCAAGAAACCCCTTTAGAGTATGCCCCCAACTTATCGGCGCGGCTGAATAACTCGTTGCTGCTGAAGCGAGAAGATATGCAGTCTGTCTTTTCCTTCAAACTGCGCGGGGCTTATAACAAAATGGCAAATTTACCCCCCGACTTGCTAGCCCAGGGCGTCATTGCAGCTTCGGCGGGCAACCATGCCCAAGGGGTCGCATTGGGGGCGAGTCGTCTGGGTACCCAAGCTACCATTGTGATGCCGGTAACAACACCCCAGGTGAAAGTGGATGCCGTCAAAGCCAGAGGGGGACAGGTGGTATTGCATGGCGATACCTTTGATGAGGCTTGTGCGTATGCCCGTCAACTCGAAGCCGAAAAAGGGCTAACCTTTATTCATCCCTTTGATGACCCCTATGTGATTGCCGGACAAGGCACGATTGGGATGGAGATTTTGCGACAATACCAAAAGCCGATTCACGCCATTTTTGTGGCTATTGGCGGCGGGGGGTTAATTTCGGGTATTGGGGCGTATGTGAAGCGCATTCGCCCAGAAATTAAGATTATTGGCGTTGAACCCGTGGATGCGGATGCCATGTATCGGTCTTTGCAAGCCGGGAAACGGGTACGCTTGCCCCAGGTGGGGTTATTTGCCGATGGGGTAGCCGTGCGAGAGGTGGGGGAAGAAACCTTCCGTCTCTGTCAGGAATATGTGGATGAGGTGATTTTAGTCGATACCGATGCCACCTGTGCGGCGATTAAAGATGTGTTTGAGGATACGAGATCGATTGTAGAGCCTGCCGGGGCGTTGGCGATCGCCGGAGCTAAAGCCTATGTGGAACGCGAAGGCATTAACGGACAAACTCTCGTCGCGGTGGCTTGCGGGGCAAACATGAATTTTGACCGTTTGCGGTTTGTCGCCGAACGCGCCGAATTTGGAGAAAGCCGCGAGGCAATCTTTGCCGTTACCATTCCTGAAGAACCGGGGAGTTTGCGGAAGTTCTGTGACTGTATTGGCAAGCGCAACCTCACAGAGTTTAACTATCGCATTGCCGACCAACAAGAGGCTCATATTTTTGTGGGCATACAAATTGAAAACCGCGCCGATGCCGCCCGGATGCTAGCAACCTTTGAAGGGTGCGGTTTCAAAACCCTAGATTTAACCGACGATGAGTTAACCAAACTCCACCTGCGGCATATGGTGGGCGGTCATTCGCCGTTAGCCGATCATGAACTACTTTACCGCTTTGAGTTTCCCGAACGACCGGGGGCGTTAATGAAATTTGTTGGTTCAATGAGTCCCAACTGGAACATTAGCCTCTTCCACTATCGCAACAATGGGGCAGACTACGGGCGCATTGTCGTCGGGATGCAGGTTCCCCCCCATGAGATGTCGGAATGGCAAGCGTTTCTGGATACGTTGGGGTACCGCTATTGGGATGAAAATAAGAATCCAGCCTATAAGCTATTTTTAGGCTAAAGGCTAAGGGGGACAGTCGATTAGACAATCTGGGCGGATTGCTCGACAGAGTGCTTGAATTGAAATAACGAGCCTCAAAAAACCCCTCTTGCCAGATGCGACGAGTCAAAATCCTGTCTACAGGAAAATATTTACCCAAAAAACAAGTGACTGCCCAAGAACTTGAGTCCCGTTTGGGTTTGCCTCCGGGTTGGGTGGAGAAAAAATCGGGCGTCTTAGTACGCCACTTTGTTGACGGGGAAACCGCCTCCGAAATGGGCGCATTTGCTGCTAAAGATGCCCTAGTGACTGCGGGTTTATCAATTAACGAGATTGACTGCATCATCTGTACTAGCGGCATTCCCGAACAGGCCATTCCCTGCACGGCTGCCCTCATCCAAAAACACCTGGGGGCGGGCGACTCTGGTATCCCGGCATTTGATATCAACTCCACTTGTCTGAGTTTCCTCACCGGGTTAGATATGGTGTCTTACCTGATTGCCGCCGGACGTTACAGCCGAGTATTGCTGGTGGCGAGCGAAATTGCAATGGGCTTGGATTGGAACGATAAAGAAAGTTGTACCCTATTTGGCGATGGGGCAGCCGCCGCTATTGTTGCCAAAACGGAGGAGACAGACACCTCGCGCATCCTGGCTTCTAATCTAGAAACCTATAGTAAAGGGGCGCACCTCACGGAATGTCAGGGGGGAGGCAACAAGCATCATCCCCAAGAGTATGCTAGCCATCCCGAAACCTTCCTATTTCGGATGGATGGACGAGGGGTTTATCGGCTGGCTTCTGAGAGATTACCTGGGTTTTTTGCGGGTTTATTGCAAGCTTCAGGGCTGAGGATGGCCGATTTGCAACTGGTGATTCCCCATCAAGCGAGTCTGATGGCGATGCGGTTGCTTCGCAAACAGCTAGACATTCCTGAAGAGAAACTGATGGTAATTGCCCATAATCATGGAAATACGATTGCGGCCTCTGTGCCGATGGCGCTGCATGAGGCGATCGCGCAAGGTAAACTACAAAGAGGCGATCGCTGTATGTTACTCGGCACCTCTGCGGGCTTCTCCGTTGGAGGCATCGTGCTTGAATACTAAGATTTTGCTTACCGGAGGACGCGCCCCCGTCACCCTAGAACTCGCCAGACTCCTCGCAAAAGCAGGTTATTCCGTTTTTGTCGCCGAGAGCCTCAAACACCACCTGTGCAGCCACTCAAGGGCCGTCACGCGCAACTTTTGGGTGCCACCCCCCAGATTTGACCCCCAAGGCTTTATCAACGCCTTAATAGAAATCATTCACCAAGAAAAAATTGACTTTCTGATTCCCACCTGCGAAGAGATTTTTTATATTGCTAGCGGGCTGAGTTCTCTAACTCCCTACTGTCAGGTGTTTGTCGAACCCCTAGAAAAACTTAATGACTTGCACAACAAATGGGCGTTTATTCAAAAAGTTGAGGCGCTAGGTTTACCCACCCCTAAAACTTGGTTCCTTCAAACCCCAGAAGACCTAAAAGAGATATTAGAACGTCCCGTCATTCTCAAACCTGTTTATTCCAGATTTGCCAGCAACGTTCATCTCTTGACTCAACCCATCTCTACAATTCCGAACCTAGACCTTCATCCCCAAAAAAACTGGGTGGCTCAAGAATTTATTACCGGAAAACAGTATTGTACTTACAGTATTGCTCATCAAGGTCAACTCACCGCCCACGCAGCCTACCCAGTCGAATATACAGCAAAGAAAGGTTCGTGCATTTACTTTAAATCTATCGAACATCCTCAACTGTTGGCTTGGGTGAAAACCTTCGTACAAGCCGAACAATTTACCGGACAAATTGCCTTCGATTTTATTCAAGCTGAGGATGGCACCGTATATCCCTTAGAATGCAATCCCAGAGCCATTAGTGCAATTCACCTATTTCAATCCTCAGATAAACTAGAACAAGCCTTTCTCAACTCCAAAAATCCACTCGTTCAGCCTCAACCTCAAAAAAGTTCTATGCTAGCAATGGCGATGATTCTCTATGGCTTGCTACCCGCCATTGCTGCTAATCAATTTCAAGATTGGTTTCGCAAATTTACGACCAGCCAAGATGTTATTTTGCAATTATCCGACCCCATGCCCTTTTTTTCTCTCTGGCTAGTCTTGCTGCAATTTGGGCAGATTAGCCAAAATTGCGGTATCAGCCTCCAGCAAGCTTCAACCCAGGATATTGAGTGGAATGGAGAGGACATTCAACCATGACTATCAAGACTTTAGTAACAGGAGGAACTGGGTTTTTAGGGAAGCAGCTTGCGTTAAGATTGCATTCGCTAGATTATGGTGTTACTGTATTAGGTCGCAATCAAAAAATTGGCAAACAACTAGAGTCTGAAGGTATAATTTTTTTAGCAATTGACCTTAGAGACACAGCAGCAGTTGTTGCAGCGTGCCACAATCAAGATTATGTTTTTCACTGCGGTGCTTTATCCTCCCCTTGGGGAAAATATCAGGATTTTTACGATACGAATGTTTTAGGGACGCAAAATATTATTCAAGGCTGTAAAGTTCATAATATTCAACGACTGATTTACGTTTCTACTTCCAGCGTTTACTTTGATTTTTGCCATCACCTCAATATTCCCGAAACCCTACCTTTACCTAACCCTGTCAACGCTTATGCCAAAACAAAACAACTGGCAGAACGCGAAATCAATCAGGCATATCAGCAAGGTTTACCGGCGATTAGTATCCGACCTCGCGGTATTTTTGGCCCTGGCGATACGGCAATTCTCCCTAGACTCATTCGGGCTAATCGGCGCGTAGGAATTCCCCTCATTAATCAAGGTCAAGCTTATATTGATATTACCTATATTGATAACGTTGTAGATGCCTTGTTATTATGCCAAAAGGCTCCCGATTTTTTACTAGGGAGAACCTTTAATATTACTAACGGAGAACCCCTATCCGTTTTTGAACTATTAAAAAAACTCTCCGATAAACTAAATTATTCTTTGAAGCTAAAGCCCATTTCTTATCAGACAATTGACCGCATTTCAGCCGTTATGGAATTTATAGCAAACACGCTGCTTTTGGGTCAAGAACCCATCTTGACGCGCTACACAGTTGGACTGCTTGCCTTTAGCCAAACCCTAGATATTACAGCCGCGACTACAGAGTTAGGCTATCAACCCCGCATCAGCATAGACCAAGGATTAGAGAAGTTTGCTCAATGGTGGAAACAACAGCATCCAACCTCTAAAAGTTAACCCCTCTCGTAGGTTGAGTCAAGCCTTGCGCGACCCAACAAACCCACTTTTATCCCTGTGATATGTCCCTTAAAACCACCTTTTTCAAAGCCGGATATTGCACCCATCCTGAAGCCGTTGTCATTCGGGATGGACGCTGGAAAACTACTCAATTTCCCGCTTTGTTTGCGCTAATTTCCCATCCTCAATTTGGCGCAGTTTTATTCGACACAGGCTATTCAGACCGCTTTTTTCAAGAAACCCGCCAGTTTCCCTTACAGCTATATGCGCTAACAACTCCCGTCTATTTCAAACCGGAAGATAGCGCCGTGCGCCAACTCCAACATCAGGGAATTGAAGCCGCAACCGTTCGTTTTATCATTATCTCTCACTTCCATGCCGATCACATCGGCGGTTTGCGCGATTTTCCCAATGCTCAGTTTATCTGTTTTAAATCTGCCTACGAAGCAGTAAAATATCGTCGGGGAATTAGCGCCCTCAAAGCTGGGTTTCTGGTTGGGTTGTTACCCAAAGATTTTGAGCAACGCGCTATCTTTGTAGAAGATAAACCCCAGGTGGCGTTACCGTTGGAGTATACTCCCTTTGAGACAGGCTTTGACTTATTAGGAGATGCTAGCCTATTGGCGGTTGAACTGCCAGGTCATGCGACAGGACAGTTAGGCTTATTTTTTAGCGATGCTAGCCATCAAAGTTATTTTCTCATTGCTGATGCTTGCTGGCTGAGTCGTGCTTATCAGGAATTTATCAAACCCCATCCTATTGCTAATCTGATTTTTTCGGATGGGCGACAATATGGGGATACTCTCTCTAAGATTCATCAACTCCACCAGTTAAACCCGGAACTGAAAATTATTCCAACGCATTGTCCTCAAGCCTGGGATGAGTTATCAAAACTAAGAGCATTTTAGATTAAACCGCTTGTGAACAGTCTATCTATCATCCTCTGGAACTATTTCTTAACCCGGTATGCGAGACGTTTCAGCAGTCGCGAACAGCTTTTAGCATGGCAAAATCAAAAAGTTAGTCGTTTTTTGGCTAATATTCTGCCTAAATCTCAATTTTATCGAGATTACTATCAAGGCTACGATACCCATCAATGGCAAGCTTTGCCTATCATTGATAAATCTGTCATGATGGCTAACTTTGATGAATTAAATACGGTAGGAATTCAAAAATCAGAAGCCTTTGCGCTGGCGATGGCAGCAGAACAAACGCGCGACTTTAAAGCAACGCTTCAAGGCTATACAGTTGGGCTTTCTTCGGGAACCAGTGGCAACCGAGGCTTGTTTTTGGTGAGTCAACAGGAACAGCAAGCTTGGGCAGGTACTATTTTAGCAAAAGCGTTGCCTCAGTCTATTTTTACGCCTCAGCGTATCGCCTTTTTTCTGAGGGCAAATAGCAATCTTTATGAAACTGTTAAACGCCAGCACATTCAGTTTGACTATTTTGATTTATTTGCGGCTGTTGAAGGTCATATTGAACGCTTGAACCAAGTTGCACCGACTATTTTAGTTGCGCCCCCGTCAATGTTACGTTTGCTAGCGGATGCTCAAAATAAAGGTCAATTAAAGATTGCGCCGATTAAAATTGTCTCGGTTGCAGAAGTTCTCGATCCTTTAGATGAACGTTATATTCAAACTTGCTTTGGTCAAATTGTCCATCAGTTGTATCAATGTACGGAAGGATTCCTTGGCAGTACATGCGAGTATGGAACGTTACATCTAAATGAAGATATTCTAGCTATTCAAAAAGAGTATATTGACCGAGATTCCGGTAAGTTTATGCCGATTATTACGGATTTTAATCGCAAAACTCAGCCGATTATTCGCTATCGATTAGATGATATTTTAACCGAACGGAAAACGCCTTGTGCTTGCGGCTCAATTTTAACAGGGTTGGAGAGTGTTGAGGGGCGTCGGGATGATATTTTTTGGTTATCTCCTCAAAGTGGGGAAACCTTGATTCCGATTTTTCCCGATTTTATCCGTCGGGCAGTTATGATGGCTTCAGAGGAGATTCAAGAATATCGAGTGGTGCAAAAACGTCCGGATTTGATAGAAGTTTATCTCAAAATGCCCGTAGAATTGCGCGAGTCTATTCGAGCAAAAGTGTATGAATTTTTACTGGAATTGTTTGCGCGATCGCACTGTCAAATTCCCCAAATTCATTACTTAGAATATCCCGATAGAACGGCACATCATCAGAAATTGAGAAGAGTTCAACGAGACTTTAATCCTCATTCAACTTCATGACCGCCCAAGTTAAGCTCTACGATAGCACAACGATTGATACTCTGTCTTGGCCAGACTCAGAAATCGCCAATTTTGCAAAAAACTACTGGCTTCCTTTAATGAAAGGGGGTGCGACTCAGTTTATCGACAATGTTAACAGCCAATTGCTTGCTCTGGCTATTGACGAGCTAGTTTTCCCTGTCACTGTCAATGAACGAGAATGGCAAAACTCTTATGTTTGTTCTCCCTATTCTCATTACATTACTTACACCAAAGAAGAACTTTATACTTTAAATACTCCCCTGCTTGAGCAAGTTCTCAAAAATCTGCTGAATGGCATGGGCGTTATCTTACAATTAGGTCAAATCAATCAAGTAGTTATTGTCAATAATTGGTTGCTTTCCACTAACTTATATCCCAATTTGTCAAAATCTCAGATTGCCACCCTTACAACTTACCTACAAGAACAATTTCCCAAACATACAGTTATCTTTCGTTCCATCAACACTTATCTGGATGATTGCCTATTTACCGCTTTTCAAGATAATGGCTATCATTTGATTGGCAGTCGGCAAATTTATCTTTATAATCCTCAAAATCAATCCCCAGTCAAGAGTAAAATGAGATGGCGGTTGAAACAAGATTTCAATCTGATTGAAAAACAGGGTTATGAGGTCATTCAGAGTGACGAAATTCCCTTATCCGAAATTCCGAGACTGGTAGAATTGTACAATGCTTTATATTTAGAAAAGTATTCTAAGAATAACCCTCAATTTAACGCCAATCTTCTTGAACTGGCGCTGAAAAATAAGGCGCTGCACCTCCAAGCCTTACGCAAAGCTGGAAAAATTGATGGAGTCATCGGATTTTATGAGATGAATGGGATGATGACAACGCCAATTTTAGGTTATGATACCCGCTTGCCTCAATCGGTGGGGTTATATCGAATGCTTTCTGCTCAGTTAACCCTAGAAGCAACCCGTAGGGGGATTATATTGCATCAGAGTTCTGGTGCGGCTTCATTTAAACGGTTTAGAGGCTTTGTGGGGAATATTGAATATAGTGCCGTTTTTTATCAACATCTCCCCTTTTGGCGTCAATGGGTATGGCGGTTATTAGGATTCTTAGTTAATAACTTGGCTGTACCGTTAATGCGGAAATACCAGTTGTAGTTTCTATCACCCTAGCTAGGAAAAAGCTGAGAGTAAGCCAGCGACTAGGGAGAAACAGATGTGGGTGCTAGCATGGGCAATCATTGCAGATTCTAAGCTGCGCCGCCAGTAGAGCCAACCAAAGATAACTCCGCCCATTGCATTGAGGAAGATAGTGCGGGTAATGATGAGGGGAGTCAGGGGAACAACGGCTGCAACAACTGGGAGATGACCCAAACCAAAGATAATCGCGATCGCAATAATTGCCACCCATACTAAAATAGGATGAGGCTTACCTTGCCTGCGCTGCAACAGACGCCAGCCGATCCAGACAAACAGCGTCATCAACCCCCAGCGCATTAACAACTCTTCAGTAATTCCCCCATACAGTATCCCCGCCATTGTAGTTGCGAGCGTGCGGGGCTGTACAATCGCTAATCGATCGCCTAATTCGCCCAATCCTAAACGGAAAAAACTGTCCAAAATAATAATCGCTATCCCGATAAGCGCACCCGCGATCGCAGCCAGGGGAAATTCTCGCTTTAATCGAGGTAGCATCGCCTTCCCTTGCGCGACTTGGTTGGCGATGTGGGAACGAAATCCCACCTTTGGGGCAAAAAACGTACCTATAGCAACTGCGATCGCCAGTAAAATAGTAGGCTGAATTAGCGAAAGAATGGCTAATTCAATCGGTGAAACGCTTACCTGTGCGGGAAGATTCCGCAATTGAGCAAGCAGAATAAACGGTAGAGAAAGAATCCCTAAAAATCCAACCCCAAACAGAGTTAGAAACCGAATTCCGAAACCTTCTGGAAATTTTAATGCCATATCAAGATATCAAATACAGACTCCTATCTTAATCAAGACCCCCTCTAAAGGAATCCCTACTGTAGGGTCATCCAGTCAGGTTAGGCTTGAAAAACTACAGAAAGATTATTTGCTGGCATTTCTACCATTTTCAGGAAAGTCAGTTGATGAGACTGCGCCACCGCCACCACCTCATCGAGATCCCGAACCCCCCATTCCGGGTTTTGTGCTTGCAAACTCTCGTCAAACAGTTCATTGCTCGGTGCTGTGTGCCTTCCACCACGCTTAAATGGCCCGTAAAGATAGAGAATTCCTCCAGGAGGCAAAATCCGCCTCGCGCCTGCCATCAAACCCAGACAAGCCTGCCAGGGGGCAATGTGAATCATATTAATATTGACAATTGCCCGAATCGGATCGCGCTTGGCGTCAAAGGTTTGCAAGGGTTCGGGGAATTCCTCTTGTTCTACCGGCCAAATGCGATCGCAGACATCTAACGTAATAGGAGGATAGAGATTCTCTGCCGGATATTGTTCTCGCCATTGAGCAATACTAGAGATTGCGATCGCGCTAACATCTGTAGGAATCCACAAACGCGGCGCTAACCTAGGGGCAAAAAACACCGCATGTTCCCCCGTACCGCTAGAAATTTCCAACACCGTTCCCGTCGTCGGTAAAACCTCTAAAAGTACCGCGAGAATCGGTTCTCGATTGCGTTCTGTTGCAGGGGCGTACATCATGGGAAGAAGGGAATTGGGAGTTGGGAGTTAGGGGTTGGGGAAGAAGGGAGTTGGGAGTTAGGAGTTGGGGGTTGGGGAAGAAGGGAATTGGGAGTTAGGAGTTAGGAGTTGGGGGTTGGGGGTTGGGGAAGAAGGGAATTAGGAGAACTTGATAACTATCAACTCAGCACTCCCTTCCCCACTCAGCACACTGCTTCGCAGAAGCTAAAGCAACAGCACTTTCCACTCAGCACTCAGCACTCAGCACTCTTGACCCCACTCAGCACTCTCTTGGAGAGTTATCTTCGTTTTCGAGTTTTGGCTTTGCCTTTCTTTTTACCTCGCTTTTTCTTGCTATTTTGTTCTGCTTGTTGGGCGAGAATGTCGGCTTCTAGACTTTCTCGCTTATCTATTTCTGGCAGTCTTAACAGCACCCCGGCAAAAAACCAATAATAGATGGCAACGGGATCGGTATCGAGAGGATACCAGTAGGTTTGGTAGCTAATAATGAGGATGAACACCCAAAAACAGGCCCCGAAGCTGCGGAAGTTGCGATCGCGCACGGAGCGATAGGCTTTAAAGGTGAGAACCGTTAGGGCTGTCACCATTAACAAGAATAAGATTAACCCAGGCCAGCCCACTTCATACAAGATTTTGGGAAACCAGGTTTCAATGAGGGTGGTTTTGCCAAAGGTGCGGGCGGAGTTGGTGGCCCGTCCTAAGCCTCCGCCTAATAGGGTGGTTCTGTCGGCGGTGTGGGCGGCTTGGGCGGCGATAAATTCGGTGGGGGGGGAGGCGTTCCAACGGCTGACGGTACTATCCCAGCGTTCTTGTACTACGTCAGGATACATGGTCATCGCCCCGCCGAGGAGGATGGCTAAACCGATGGCGATGGGGATGAAGCGCTTGAGGTTGGTGAGTTGCCCGGTGAGAACGAGTAGGATGACGGTGATGATCGGAACGAGAATTAAGGCAATTCGTTGCCCGGAAATGACGGCACAGACGAAGACGGAAGCCATTCCCCCAAGTCCCATTATTCGCCACAAGGGGGAAGGATCGCTGAAGGCGGTGGCGAAGGTGAAAAAGGCGTTGGAGATCATGAACCACGCCCAGTGCCACGGGGAAACGAAAGTTCCGGGCAACCGGATCATGTTTACCTGGGGGCTGAAGGCGAGGGAACCGCCGACGAAGCAACGGGCATCGAGGTTGGCTTTAAATAGGTCTGCGCCAACGAGGTTGCGGGTACCTTCGCAGCGCCCTGATTGCAACATGGAATACTGGATAAAGCACAGCGCACAGCAGACAATGGCGAAGATGACGTGCGATCGCGTTAAGAATAAAAATTCTTTTTTGGAACGGATAAGATAGTAGGCACAGGTAATCAGGGGAATATATCCCATGAAGACTTTTAAGCCTAAAAGCCCCAAAAGAATCGGTTTTTCGCCGGGGGCCGAGGCTTGGGTGGCGTTCACGGCTGCAATCACGAGAACGCAATACCCCAATAGGGCATACACCCAAGGCAGAAACTTTTTGGGCAGTAGAAACGGGACGCGTTCTCGCTGGCAATATTTATAAAAGCCAAAGAGGGCGGGGATGTAGAAGGCATCCTTTGCCAGTTGAAAGAGGGGGCTGCCGCCGCCGACGGAGTAGGTGACGGTTCCAGAAATCGGCAGAAACATTAAAAAGGCCCAAATCGCCTGCCGAGGGTACTGGGAAGACAGCAGTAAGATGACGGTGGCGACAAACCCACCAAGTCCGGCTTTGTCGCCGCCAACAGCAAACCCAATTCCCCCCAGTACGGCTCCGATCCCGATGGCTTGAGCAGCGGCGGCAATGAAGGCGCTGCGATCGCTGGCAGCTTTGCGCTTTTGGGCGGCTAGCTCTTTTTTAGTAGGGGGGGACGGAACCGTGGGAGTAATGGGCGGTTCTTGGATTTTGGTTTTGGATCTAGCCAAGGAAATGCGGATTAGGTAAGGTACCGCTGAACTGCTAGCACGAGGTTATCTGCCCAGTGGTTGGCGAGTTCAGCACTGGCCGCTTCTACCATAACTCGGATAACTGGCTCTGTGCCAGAGGCTCGCACGAGGATGCGACCGCGATCGCCCATGTCTTGAGTGGCGGTGGCGATCGCCTGTTGCAGGGGGTCGCATTCTTGCCAGTTGAGGCGGGTTTGACGGTCTTCGACGCGCACGTTCCGCAGCAGTTGCGGGTAGGTTTGGAAGCTGGAATCGATTAAGGCGGCCAGCGGGGTTCCCGATTCCTTGACAATCGCGGCAATGTGTGCAGCAGTTAGCAAGCCATCGCCGGAAATCCCGTAATGGCGACAGAGGATGTGGCCGGACTGTTCGCCGCCCAGCATCGCCCCGGTTTTCACCATTTCGGCGTGGACGTATTGATCGCCGACTGCGGTGCGGATCAGGGTGCCGCCGAGTTTCTCCCAGGCGCGTTCAAAGCCGAGGTTGGCCATGACGGTGGAGATAATCGTATTTTCGGGTAATAATCCGGCATTTTTCAGGGTGTGACCCCACAGATACAGGATGTAGTCGCCATCGACGGGTCGTCCTTGGGAGTCTACGGCGATCGCGCGATCGGCATCGCCATCAAAAGCGAACCCCAGATCGGCTTGGTAATGAACCACGGCCGCTTGTAAGGCTCCTAGGTGGGTGGAACCGCACTGGACGTTAATGCGATCGCCATCAGCGCGATCGTGCAAGCAAATCACCTCTGCCCCCAACTGGCGGAACACTTCCGGCGCAACTTGGACGGCGGCTCCCCAGGCCAAATCTAAAACAATTCGCAGCCCTTGCAAATTGGTTGTTTTTAACAGGGGTTGATGCAGGGATTCGGTATAATCTTTCACCAATTCCGGGCGATAGAAATGCTGACCCCATTCGGTTTGGGTGGAAAGGACGTTAATATCGCCCCGCAAAGCCGCCTCAATTTCCGCTTGCATCGCTTGGGGTAACTTGGTGCCTTCCGAGCCAAAAAACTTAATTCCGTTGTCTTCTGGGGGATTGTGGCTGGCGGAAATCATCACGCCGCCGAGGGAATCCGTCTTATTTGCCAGATACGCCACGCACGCCGTCGGACATAAGCCCAAATTCCAAACCTCTAAGCCCGCCGCCGTCAGTCCTGCCGAGAGGGCAGAGGATAGCATATCGCTAGAATGGCGCGAATCTTGCCCTAAAATCACCGTTCCCGAAGTTTGGGCATAAGTGCGTAAAATTTGACCCGCCCAAAACCCGACTTGCATCGCTAGGGGGGCGCTGAGAAGATCGCCAACTTTACCCCGTATCCCATCTGTCCCGAATAATGGTGTTGTGGGTAGGGTAAGGGGACTCCAAGCCAAATGGCTGCTAGAGCGCTTTTTGCTATCTGCGATCGCCTCTAGCGGTGACGCATGGATCGGCCCGGAGTCTAGGCGACTAGAACCCTGCGTTCTAGAAGGAGAAGTAACCATAAATTAAACACTCCACACAACACACTCACAGAGGAGAATATCACCTTTTTTCCAAAATCTTCTCCACCCTATTACGCATTCCTATCTCTAGATACAGGCGTCTTTAGATGAAGGGGTGCTAGATCGAGCTATAACATCCAGGGTGTGCTAACAGCTTTCAGCTAGACTCTCAGCGATAGAATATTTCTTTATTCGCAGCCAGATAAAAATCTCCGGAACTCTAGTCCTCAGCAGTGCAGCGACAGGAATCAGAGCATTAGAACAGCCAAAAAAGTCAGAAGCACGCTTTTGCTTCTGACTCTATTCGATCGACTAATGTTTGTAGAGAAATTTAGAGCGCTGTTCTATGCGTTTTTGAGCGCTTTGCGACCGCGAGAAACAATGAACCCACCCGCAATTGCTAAAGCGGCGAGGCTACCAGGTTCGGGAACTTCAGTACCCGGACCCTCTTCGCCTGGGCGATAGTACACGCTGATGTGAGAAATGTCGCGGAAGTTATTATTTTGGATGGGGAAAGGAGAATCCCATTTGCCAGAGGTAACGCCATCTTTCACCAAATAAGCAGTCAGCGGATCGTTACCCGCCTTAAAGACCAGCATGACATCCCCCCAGTTTGATTGGATCAAGCTGGAGATATTCCAAGTTCCTGTTTTTGCGTTAACGTTGTCAGATTTTCCACCAAATACCCAGTCGGTAAAGCTGAAGAAACCCACCTGATTAACCGTCATCGGATTGCTATTGAGGAAATCTTGGGATTCGCCAGGGCTAAATTCACAGGCGGAAGTTCCTTGGACTTTGCTCGCAATCGTAGCAGAACAGGGATTAGTCAGAGCATTTGCAGGTGCAGAGAGGGCAAATACGCCAGCAGCCAGCATTGAAGAACCCGCGATCGCAGGCGCAGATTTCAGTGCAGAGGCAAAAATTTGTGTAACTTTCATCGTTGAAGACCTAACCTTTATGAAGGAGAACGCTTGAAGTGATGAGGCAGGAGATTTACCTAAAACGTTCAGTTCAAGCTTGACCCAGCCGAATGGCACCCTATAAAGTTTCTTCGCTCTTAAACCGCGTCACCGAGTTAGAGGTGGAAACTTGTTATACCTAATCTATCTTGAGGAGGAGGTGCTGTCCGTAAAGTTCTGGCCAAGATCGTAAAAATTGCGTAAAACTTGCTACCGTTTTTAGATTTGCAAGACTCGGCGATCGCGCTTCCTCTGCGTAAATTCCCAGAATCCTCATAATTTTCTTAAATTGTTTTCGTAGGCTGGACTCATATACCGACACTCGGAGGACTGGACATGAACAGCTTCGATTATGTCATTTTAGGAGCTGGCCTTGGTGGACTATCCGCAGCAGCGTGTCTGGCGCGCCAAGGAGAGAAAGTCGTCGTTTTAGAAAAACACTATTTACCCGGTGGATGCTGTCACACCTTTGATTATGGCGAGTATCGCTTTTGTGCCGATGTTCACTATGTTTCTCAGTGCGGCCCGCAGCAGACTATTGACAATTTTCTCAAAGCTTTAGACTGCGAGGTCGCCTTTAACTCGCTTGACCTTGATTGTATCGATCGGGTGATTACCCCAGAAGTAGACTTTAAAATTCCTTTGGGTTGGGAGGCGTTGCGATCGCGCTTGCTAGCCACCTTTCCAGAAGAGCAAATCGCCATCCATCGCTATTGCGACGAAATTAAACAACTTTATCAAGAGATTGCCGGTTTAGGCACCGAAGTGCGCTGGTACGACCAAAAATGGTCAGATTGGTTGAAACTGCCGAAATACTGGAACTTATACTCTAAGCGCCATTGGACGCTGCAAGACCTCTACAACCATGTAGGTCTTTCACCCAAACTGCAAGACCTCTTAGCCGGACAAAGTGGCGACTACGCCCTACCGCCCCAAGAGATTGCCCTGCTCACCCATACTTCCTTAGTTTGGGACTATTCTGAAGGAGCCTACTATCCCCAACATCACTTTAAACATCTGGTGGACTCCATCGTAGAAGCGATCGCCCTTCGCAACGGAGTCGTTCGCCTTTCAACCCCTGTAGAACATATTGAAGTCCGCGATCGCCAAGTGCAATCCATTACCGCCCAAGGCGAAACCTACCACGCCCGCAAAGCCTATATTAGCGACCTTGACCCCAAACTGACCGTTCATTTAATGCATCGCGCTGACGCCCTCAGTCCCCAGGAACATCAGCGCCTCACGGGTTATCAATACTCAACCAGCGCCTTTAACCTCTATTTAGGGTTAGACAGCCGCTTTGAACCCGAACGCTACGGTTTGGGCAACTGGAACATTTGGTACTATCCTACAGGCAACCTCAATCAAGCCTATCAGCGCCAGTTAGAGGGAGATCTCAGCCATCCGTGGATCTTTTTATCCTGTCCCACCCTCAAATCCTCAGCGCCCGGAATGGCCCCTCCAGGACATCACGTTCTAGAAATTGCCACCGTTTGTCCCTATGATGTCTTTGCGGCACTACACCAGAGCGATCGCCAAGCCTACAAAGCCAAAAAGCGGGAAGTCTACAAACAAATTATGACCAGCGTCCGCGACCTCATCCCCGACAGCGATCGCTACACGCGCCTAAAAGTATACGGCACCCCAACCACCAGCGAACACTACCTAGGACAACCCAAAGGCAACATCTACGGTGCCAAACTCATCCCTCAACAAGTCGGCTTACACCGACTCGGTTATTGCACAGAACTCCCCAACCTATACTTAGTCGGTGCCAGTGCCGGATACCCCAGCGTCCCCGGCGTCATTGGCAACGGCATGAACCTAGTAGAACTCCTCACCGGATGGTCGCCCAAACCCCAGCAGTTAGTTGGAGTGGGGAGTTGAGGAAGAAGGGAATTAGGAATTAGGAGTTAGGGGTTGGGGAAGAAGGGAGTTGGGAATTAGGAGTTGGGGGTTGGGGAAGAAGGGAGTGCAAAGTTCCGAGTTCCGAGTTCCGAGTGGGGAAGAAGGGAGTTGGGAATTAGGAGTTAGGGGTTGGGGAAGAAAAAATAGGAGAACTTGATAACCATCAACTCAGCACTCTTTTCCCCCATACCCCCATCCTCCCATCTCCCCATCCCCCCATCTCCCCATCCCCCCATCTCCCCATCCCCCCATCTCCCCATCCCCCCATCCTCCCATCCCCCCATCCTCCCATCCCCCACCCTCTTCCCTACTCAGCACTCAGCACTTTCTACTCAGCACTCTTTCCCCCACCCTCTTCCCTACTCAGCACTCTTTCCCCCAACTCCCTCAATATCGGCCTCTGCTTGTTCGTAGAGGTTGCGGAGTTGTTGTAACTTCTCGTTATCGGCTTGCCAAAAACCCCGTCCGTTTGCCTCCAGCATTCGCCCTACAATGTTGCGGAACGCTTCAGGATTTGCCTTGCGTAATTTCTCGGCCATTGCTGGATCTAATGCATACGTACTTGCGGCTTGGTCGTAAACCCAATCCTCCGTAAAATCTACAGTACCGCCCCAACCTAATAGGGCCGTCATCCGTTGGGAAATTTCGTAGGCCCCACCCGAACCCTGATTCGCCATCGCCTCCGCCCATTTCGGGTTGAGTAACTTTGTCCGGTACTCCATCCTCAGCAATGATTCTAGGTTGCGCGGCGTTGTATCCTTCGAGAAACTTTCAATAAAACTGGCTTTCACCTTCTTTCCTTGTTGCTTCTCCGCCGCCCGTTTTAAGCCGCCCGTGTTGGCATAATATTCCTGAATATCGGTCAAACCATATTCAACAGAATCAATCTCTTGCACAACCCGTCCCGTCGTTTTGAGTAGCTGCTGCAACACCTCCGGTCTAGCTTGGCCCTTATCCTGGCGACCATAACTAAACGCATTCCGGCCTTCCCAGGTTTGGGCTAACTCATCCCCCGTTTCCCAGTTACTCGCCACCACTTGGTCATTCACTAAAGACCCGAAATCTCCCGCCGGGTTGGAAAATAAGCGGGCTGTCGTATTCTGTACCCCTTGGGCTTGCAACGCTAAAGCGTGTTTGCGGATAAAATTCTGGTCTTCCGGTTCATCAACCTGGGCCGCCCGTTGAAACAGGTCATCTAGCAGTTCAATAATATTGACAAAACTATCGCGAAAAATCCCCGAAAGATTTGCCAACACATCAATGCGAGGATGACCCACTTGGGAAAGCGGTTTCAACTCATAACGCACGATGCGCCCGGTTCCCTCCTTCACGGGTTCCGCCCCCACCAGTTCTAATAGAATTCCCAGAGATTCCCCCTTCGTTTTAATCGCATCTAACCCCCACAACATCACCGCCACGGTTTCGGGATATTCGCCCGTTTCTTGTTGCTGTTGGGCGATAATCTTTTTGGCAATTTCTCGGCCCCGTTCGTAAGCGGCTGGGGAAGGCATCCGATAGGGGTCTAAGGCGTGGATATTGCGCCCTGTGGGTAAGACGCCGGGGCCATCGCGTAGCAAGTCGCCGCCAGGGGCCGGGGGGATATATTCGCCATTCAGTCCCCGTAGCAGGTTGGTGAGTTCGTCGGGGGTTTGGTTCAACAGGTCGCGGATGGTGGGAACTGCTGGGTTATCCAGATTTTCTGGGCCAAAGTAGGCGTCAAGATAGCTTTGCATGGCGTCTTCGTCCGGGGCTTCCCCCAAAACGTGCAAGCCAGAGGAAAATAGGCGATTTTCTAGAATTTGCAAGTATTCGTAGAGTTTAACCAGGTAGCGGTCAAAGACTTCGGCGCTAAATAGACGGGCATTTTCGGGTGAAAATTCAATTCCCAGTTTTTGGGCTTCCGGAAGGGGACAGTCGGCGTCTAAGCCGGTATCGACAATCTTTTGACAAATGGCTTCTTTAAGAATGTAGTTTTTCTCTGGGTCTTCGCGATATTCAGCCACAAGTTCGCGCAGGGAAACCAATTCTTTATATAAACCCGCCCGTCCGTAGGGGGGAACGTTGTGAGAAATTAAAACCCCGTAACCGCGACGTTTGGCGAGAATGGATTCTGAGGGATTATTGGCTGCATAAATATAGAGATTGGGCAAATTTCCTAAAAGAATATCTGACCAAGAGTAGCCCGTATTGCCTAATGGAGAACCGGGCAACCATTCTACAGTCCCATGCATTCCAAAATGAACGACGGCATCGGCTTTAAAGTCGTTTTGCAACCATTTATAAAAGGCAGCATATTGAGGATGGGGGGTGAGATCGCGTTCAAACATCAGGCGCATGGGGTCGCCGGAAATTCCTAAAGGGGGTTGCACGCCTATCCAAATATTGCCTAACTGGATGCCTCCGACTTGCAGGTTTTCTCCCAAGGTTTTGATTCCGGTCTGGGTTAAGGATTTCCACTGTTTTTCAATCCGCGTGGTGAGTAAATAGCCTAACCATTTTTCTAAGGATTTGACGTTAACGGAGGTGGGGGAAACGAGCAACCCTTTCGGTAAGTCGCCTATGCTTTCATCGGCAGCTTTAACCCATTGGATTAATTCTTCGCCATTTTGGGGTAGGTTGCCAATGGCATAGCCTTTTTCTTTGAGGGCTTGGAGGAGTTTTAATAAGCTTTTGGGGACGTTGAGTAAGGCGGCGGTTCCGGTTGCGCCGTAGCCGGGAGGGAAGCCGTAAAGGATAATGGCAATTTTGCGGTCAACGGGGGGCTTTTTCCGCAGTTTAATCCAGTTTTTAATCCGTTCTGTTAGTCGGTTGATGCGTTCGGGAATCAGGTAAATGTCTTCGCCAACTAAGCCGCCGAGGGGAACGGGATCGATTGCCCCATCGAGTTCTGGCAATGCATATAAGACGACACTTTGCAATCCGCCGATGCCTTTTCTCGTCCAGCTATGAATGTCTTGAATCAGGAGAGGGGCGGAAACGAAATAGGGAACGTTTTTAGCCGATAAAATGCGTTTGGCTACTTCAACTTGTCTTCCGGCTTCCATTGAACCCGCCGGGCCGCCAACGAGGGGAAAACCAATGGTGGAAACGATAGAATCAACTTGAACGGCGTCTGGAGAGAGGGAGGGGGTTTCGAGGTGTCCCTGTTGGCGTTGGGTTTGTTCGTGGGGGGTGGTTAACCAATCTCTGACGGCGACATGACCTTCTACGCCGTTAATAAAAATGGGGACGGGAATGAGTCCGGCTTTTTCAAAATGGCGTATCAGTTGGGGAATATAAGGTTGTTGGGTAATAACGTGTTTGCGATACAGTAAAATCCCGACTTTGGGTAAGTGTTTAGAGGCGGGTTGAGTTTGGGAGTACCAATCTAGATAAGATTTAGGTGAAGTGAAGTAATCGGAAGCATCGGGATGTAATAATCCCATGTTGGGGGTTTCGATGGGGGGTGGGAGTTCCCCATATTTCAGATTAAGATATTTAAGCGCGATCGCGCCCATCATCGCCGCTACGTTTTCGGTTCCGCCTGCATTCCAATATCCGTAGATAATCAGCCAGTTTCTTAAGTCTTGGACTTTCTTGGCGGGAATGTATTTGAGGAGTTTTGGCCCAACTTTGAGAAAGCTAATATAGCCTGCGAGTTTATCTTCTTCTCGTCCGTTACCAAATTTATCTAGGATAAACTTAACGGGTTTGGGCATTCCCTTGGGCTTATCGCCAATCTTAAACTCGCCAATCTGCGTTAAACTCATTAACTCTAAGGCAGATTCAAAAACCAGGCGAATCGGGATATGCTGAACTCGCTGGCGCAACCATTCTACCTGGTCGTAGTCAAACAGGAGGCTGGCGAAAAAGACATCCGCCCCTTGTAGTGCTTGTTCTACGATATCCGGTTGGGTCGTGAGATCGCGATCGCTAAACGTGCAAATTTCCAATTGCGGACAGCGTTGCCTTGCCAGTTCCGCCGCTTTCCGGTATAAATTGGCGTTAAAGGATTCAAATCCAGCAATTAAGACGATGCGTTTCATGCCCAAAGAATCGGTAAGATTACTCTTTTCGATCTTAAAGGGGTTTTTCAAAACCGATGGGACAGTAATTTCAACTCAATCAACCCAAATCAAACCTGAACATTCTTGAAATCCCTTCGCCCTGGGGCTACTCTGTATACTCATCTAGGGTAGGAATGCCAAATTTAGCTAAGATCCCCCTAAATCCCCCTTATCAAGGGGGACTTTAAGTTAGGTTCCCCCCAATGTAGCGGGGGGCTAGGATACCTTTATTAACCAAATGTCGAACTATTCCAACCCCACATCGCCCCTTTAGCATCGTTAAACTCGATGTAGATGCGATTGGCTGAAACGCCCAAGGTTTCGCTAATTTGCTGACAAAAATCCTGACTCATCGCTTTGGTTTGCGCTGGCGTCATGCTACCGATACTCTTAATCTCGATATAGCATACCGGGTCAGTGGTTCCGGCGAACGTCATCGCCAGATTGGGTTCAAACGCTGTCATCACATAGGATTCAGGTTTGCCTAAATGTTGGGCTAATTTAGCCGAAAGCACTTTCAGCAGTCCTTCAACAGCCGTTTTTTCCGGTTGGGGGGCAGAAGTTTGAACTTTAATCAGAGGCATTGCACTAAATTGAATCGCGGATTGTAGTATGGGTTGGGTAAGTTAACCGCCGTAATTCCATCCCGTTTGTTCGAGTAAGAGAGGATTTCCTTCCCGGTGAATTCCGGCGGCGATGACTTCGCCAACATAGACGGTGTGGTCGCCATGCTCAACCGAACCCACCACGTTACACTCAATGTAGCCGAGGGAGTCTTGAATAATCGGACAACCCGTTTCACCGAGATAAAATTCAATCTCTTCAAACTTATTCCCCACTCGACGCATGGGTTTGAAAAAGTTTTGGGCGAGTTCCTTTTGTCCTTCTTCGAGGAAACTCAGGGCGAATACGCCACTATTTTTAATCATCCTATGGGAAATCGAATCAGTTTTGACGCAGTTGACGACTAGAGGCGGTTGAAAAGAAGCCTGCATAATCCAACTTGCGGTAAAGCCGTTCACTTCCTCACCATCTTTGACTCCGCAGATGTAAAGTCCGTGAGGAATTTTCCGCAGTAGCGTTTTCTTTGCTTGTTCGTCTAAAGCCAAGGGTTTACCCACCTATAATGCGTCCTATAGGGGTTAGTTTAGCAAGGGTGCGATCGCAGTTGCGATCTCTCTTTGTACTGAAACCCTCAAGCGGTTTCTGCTACTAGGGGCGTTTCATGTTCGACGCGGAAGACGTTGGCATAAAGATTCGCAATAATTTGCTTCCCTTCTTGGGTGAGTTCTAGATGGCGTAAGGCGGTTTGGATATAAGGCGAAACGACATTCCAGAAAAACGAGGGATAATTTGCCCGCAAATCTCCGGGGTTGCGATAGCCGAGGGTTTTGTTGACTCCGGTTTCTTCAAATTCGTAGAATAAGGCAGGGATTTTCTGAAGATAGCGCGGGTCGCTGAGTTGACCGATTAGATCCGCAGCCCTGACTAAACCGGGATAATTGACAGTATCGGCATGATCTTCATCGGAAGGGACGGGAAAGCGAGTTAACTCAATATTATGTTTAATTTCCGTGGCGTCAATCAACCGATGCAGACCAAAGCGTTCTTCAATAAATAGCTTTCCCCGGTCTACATGGTAGGGCGTTAAGCTAGCATCGGTGGCACCGGGAGGGAGGGAAATCAGCGTTCCGTCTTCTCCTGTAGCATACAGGCGTTCGGCCACTCGGTCTTGACGACAAACGCCTTTGACATAGCCGATGTCGTGACACAGCAGAGAAATCATAAAATGCAGCCAGTCTTCGCAGTAGACTCCCCCCTCGCGAATATGTTTGCCGCGTAAAATTTCTTGACCGACTAGGGTAACGTAAAGGGTATGTTCGACATCGTGGTAAAGGGCATCGCTATTGGCAATGTTTTCGAGGGCCATTCCGCCCGCCCAAGCGATAATGTCGGCGTAGTCAGTTTTAAAGCTACCGTAAGTGCGAGTGTAACCGAGACGGAGTTGATCGAGAAAATTCTCAATAATCAGCGAGGTAGGATTGAGCATTTCTGATAGGGTAGGTTATCCCGTCTTCTATGGGCGTGTGGGTTAGCTAAAAGAGTTTCCTAGCGCTCTTCTCACCCATAATAGGGAGTAGTGTAGAGCATCGGTTGAGTAAAATGGCGATTGAGCGGTCTCATCAAGCGTTCCTGATTGCTGGAACGGATACGAATGCGGGAAAAACAGTGCTAACCACCGTACTCGCCGCCTATTGGCAACGTTATTATCCGCACAGTCGCTTGGGGATTATGAAGCCGATTCAATCGGGTGAGGGCGATCGCGAATGGTACCAACACTACTTTAGCCTCGATCAATCCCCAGAGGAAATGAACCCTCTCTATTTTCAGGCCCCGCTAGCGCCGCCAATTGCTGCTATGCGAGAAGGCCGCAGCATTGATTTGGCAAAGGCTTGGCAGGTTTATAATCAGTTGTGCCAACAAAAAGATTTGCTATTGGTTGAATCTTTAGGCGGTTTAGGTTCGCCGATTACCTTTGAACTGACGGTAGCGGATTGGGCGAGAGATTGGCAACTACCGACGCTGTTAGTGGTTCCGGTACAGCTAGGGGCGATCGCGCATACTGTAGCGAATGTTGCCCTAGCCCGTCAAGCCAAGGTGCCGCTGGTGGGAATTGTGCTGAATTGTAGGGAAGAGGATGTAGAAAGTGCGATCGCCGATTATACACCTATTGATTTGATTCAATCCCTTACCCAGATTCCCGTCCTCGGCATCCTCCCCCCCATTGCCGATTTTACCGATACCGATAAACTCACCCAAATTGCCTCTAACTTAGACCTAGAACGCCTCTGGGGTTAGGTTTCCTCTGAGGATAAATGGCGGTTGAGCAAATCTTCTACAAACCCATAGGTTTCCTCAACCGATTGATTGCTGAGAATCTGTTCTTTTAAAGCAATCAATCCCTTAGCTAATTGTGGCGCTTGCGGCGCGTAATAGACATTGGCGGCAAGTAAATCCTCAAAAACCTGCTGTTCAATGACGGCGCGAGTTGGCGCTTCTTCGCCTCTGGGTAACGGCGTTTGGTATTCTGTGCCCGTTGCTTCGTATTTCAGGATAAAAATTAAAGCATCGCATTCTTGGTGCAGGATTTGACGCAACTCGCGGACATTCAAGTCTAAACGATTGAAGCCTAGCTGACCTTGAATCCGCAACTCCACAATCGCATCTTGGGTTTTACCCGTTTTTGCAGTAGTTTGCACATAAGCTTTAGCTGCTTGTTCTAACTCAGCTTGGGTTTGCTGCTTGTTGGCTTCTAGCTTTAAGCGTAAAATCGGGCGCTGGTAATAATCTCGCTTCAATTCAGCGTCAATTCCGGTTGAACCCATCTCAACTAAATATACCCCTCTGGGATTTTGGTCTTGTCCTTCTGCGATGCTATTGGCTTCTACCGAACCAGGGTTAAAAATCCAGTTTTCAATCGAGTAATTTTTGTGAATATGGCCCAAGGCTAAATAGTCTACCCCGGCTTCCTTCAGGGGAAGGACATCAGCGTAACGTAAAGCGCCAGAATAACGGGCAATTTGTCCCTCTAAACCATGATGAAACAGCATCACCGTATGTTGAGGCCCCGCAGGCAAATGAGTCATAGCGGTGGCTAGCTGGCGAATGGCTTGGGGAGCGGATGCGCCATACCAACGCGACCCAAACACGCGCACGCCGCATTCTAGGTCAATATAGCCGCCTCTGCGGTGATGTTTATCCCAGGGGTGGTATACCTGCTCGCTGTCGTCTTCTGAGGGTTCGAGGAGGATGATTTTGCCCGATTCGGCGAGGTAGCGCAGCCAACTGGTTTTCGTGCCGTAGGGGAGGTTGTCGTGATTGCCTTCAATGGTTAATGCTGGAATGCCAGCTTCTTGCAGTAAGTCTAGGCAAATTTCGGCTTGATTTAAAGTCGCCGGGAGAATGTGGCGGTGTTCAAATAAGTCTCCGGCAATTAATACAAAGTCTACAGCAGGCGCGATCGCATACTTCTCAAGGGCATCTTTAAACGCTAAAAAGAAATCAGTGGTTCTCTCAGGGCGATCGTAACGGTCAAACCCTAAATGAACGTCGGCGACATGAAGAAATTTAGGCATGGGTGGAATAAGAAATCCGCAGGGAACCGTGTTATTTTAAGGACAAGCATTTGTAAAGGTAATGGAGCTTACCTTAAACCGCCAAGCTTTAGCTCGGCTGATGGCTCCTACTATTCTGGCTTGCTGCCAGAGAGTAGGGGCTTTGCGATTTAAGGGCCTTTTACTCCGGGTGGCATTCAAGCACGGGTCATGAATGTAGCGACAGGAGAGAGGGAACAATGTTAGCCAGTGCCTTATGGATTTTACTGATGGGCTTTTTTGCGGGGCAGTTGGCGCGAAGGTTAGGCGCACCGCCGCTGATTGGCATGATTTTAATCGGAATTGCCATTGGCCCGCAATTGGGGAATTTGATTAGCCCAGAAGTTTTAGATGCCGCCGATGACCTGCGCTTAGTCGCGGTTATGATTATTTTGATGAAGGCAGGTTTGGGGTTAGATCGCGAAAAACTCGCCCAACAGGGAACCGTGGCTTTGAGGTTGGGGTTTTTGCCCGCATCGGTGGAAGCTGTAGTGGTGGCGATCGCCTCTATATTCTTATTTAACTTCGATTTCCTCACGGGTTTGCTTCTCGGCTGCGTTGTCGGTGCCGAATCTCCCGCCGTAATTGTACCGGGAATGCTGCGACTCAAGAGTCAAGGTTGGGGAGTCGTTAAAGGAATTCCCGATGCAATTTTAACCGGAAGCGCCCTATCGGATGTCTTGTTGCTCCTCGTCTTCGGGCTATTAATGAACTTTCTTGGGCAAGAGGATGTAGAAGCGGTGAGTTTACCGGGAGGTTTGAGTTTAACTCCCTTACAGTTATTGCCTTTTCAAGCCCTTTTAGAGATTGGTTTAGGGCTAGTGGCGGGTTGGGTAGCAGCCCAGTTGTTAGTATTGCTGCTAGTCAAGCAGAATTGGACGCGCACGATTGTTCAAGACACAATCATTGCAGCCAGCGTAGCCTTATTTTTAGTCATTTTTACCAACGTCTTCCCCTATTACTCCGGCTATTTGGCAGTGATGGCGATGGGGTTTTTCCTAATTGAATTGGATGCCCCCCTCGCCCGGTTGATCCGCAGTGGGTTTGATGTTCTATGGGCAGTCGCAGAGATTGTTTTATTTGTTCTCCTCGGTGCTAGCATTCAACTCCAAGTCTTGGGAGATGTGTTATTACCCGGTCTATTGCTCTTAGCGATTGGTTTAGGATTAGGTCGAGGGATTGGCTGGTATCTTTCCACATTAGGCAGTAATTGGACGGGGAAAGAAAAAGCTTTTTTGTTACCCGGAAACATGGCAAAAGCCACCGTACAGGCGGCTATTGGGGCTTTACCGCTAGCGGCAGGCATTGAGGGGGGTGAGATTATTTTAGCGATCGCAGCCCTCTCTATTCTCACCACAGCCCCCATTGGCGCTTGGGCAACCCAAGTCTTTGCCCCCAAATTACTCGAAAAAGGAGAAGTCGATCCTACAAAAGTCGCCGTTACTGGGCGTCCCATTTTTCTAGCCGCCGTCGATCCCTCTCCCTTAGCCTCGCCCGTGCTTTTGAAAGCGGCTGACTTGGCGCGGCGCAGCAATGGGGAAGTCATCGTGTTATACGTCAATAATCTAGGGGATAATGATGCCGTTAACGAACTCCGCAACAAAGCCCAGAAACTACTGGCAGATATCCGCTTTGAGTTTTTAACGGTATCGGGGGCAGTTCCCGAAGAAATTGTCAGAGTTGCCCAAGCGCGTCAGGTTACAGATATCATCATTGGCAAGCGGGGCGATCGCTCTTTGGACGCTATACTAATTGGTTCTATCTCCCAATCCGTTTTAGAAATGAGTCCAATTCCCGTAATGACTGTAGACAGTCCAAAAGCTTAGGAAACCGGGTTTCTTCAGACTAAGAAGGCATTCTGCACGAAACCCAACCTTAACAACGATGACCACCATTTGCTAAACCGTTTGATTGCAAAACTTCGATCGCCCTCTCTACTAGCTCATCTTTTCGATCTCGAACGCCCTGGATCGTACGACTTACCGCCACAGTGGGTTGAAAGCCAACGAGATGGTGTTGAGAGCCATCGTGCTTGTAAACTTTCATCCCCGTCCATAAAATTGTGATGCCGCTGGGTAGGCGAAACCCATTCATGTTACCGTTGGTGCCAGCCGTTGTTGAACCTACAATGTCTCCCAGTTTGTAGCGATCAATAATGCCCAGCCAAGTTTCTGTTTGGCTCATGGCTCGTCCATCGACTAAAAAAACTCGGTTTGCTTTCAGATAGGGCGATCGCGGCGGTAACTGCCATCGTTTTAGTTCCTCAAAACTCATATCTTTTCGATCCGGTTTGTATAGGATAGGCACTAACCACTGGGCAGACTCAACCGATTCTTGAATCAAATGCTGAATAGCACGAGCAGCCGAGCGAGGATAACCTCTTAAATCGAAAATAATACCTTGTGCTTGCTGCAAGCGTTGCAGGGCTTGGCTAAAGCGACTATTGGATAATTCTAAATTGACGTAGAAAATACCAGGTTTGAGTTCTGAAATGTCCTGCAAGCGAGGTTCCTGGGGCATTTGGGTAACGGGGACTTCATGGACAACTGTAATGTCGCGAAGCTCACCTTCTGGCGATCGCACGGTGAGTTGTCGGATTGCGTTTTGCTCGCCCAACAATAACTCCATCAACACCGAAAAGGGTTTAAGCTGAGGAGAACCAGAACAGAATTGCTCAGTTTCAGCAGCAACTTCTGCTACAGGGCGGTTGTCAATCGTTACCACAACATCTCCCGGATGCAGTACCTCCCGCTGCTCTGGTAATACATGCGCGATCGCAATCTGATTTTCGATCCATACCCATGTTAACGGTAAGCAATAGGGTAGGATTGATTTGTCAATAACTTGTCCATGTCCGTCTTGCAGTAGGGCGACCATCCGTTTGATAACATTGAGGTAAGCGCTGGGGCTAGAGCTAGTTGCAGCACTCTGTAATGCTTCCGGCAAAACATTCTGCCAGTCAACAGAAACGACATCAAAGTAAGGATAGAAATGTTGGAAGGCATTCCAGGCGATCGCCACATCTGCCAAACGAACTGCCCAATCATCAGGGGTAAGTTTAAGCTTTAACTTTGGAGGCTTTGCAAGCCCCTGGGGAAATGTACCCCAGAAATTCGTAAACAGAACAAGCGGAACGTAAGCAACCAGATTACCCGGTAAAGTTGCTTGCCAAATCCAGTCTTCTAGGAAAATGTCATTGAAGGAACGATGACTGGGGACATTTGTATATTCTTTCTGACTTTTGTAAAAGGGATTGAAAAACCATCGCCATCCTTGGAAGATGCTGCCAGTTCCCATTCCTAAATGCTTCCAACGGACTGTTTTGATGGCGCGTTGTCTGCAAGACGGAAAAAGGATTTGAGGGATAGTGTAGGGTTCCTGCTTAGGCAAGACTCGCAGCGTTGGCGCGATCGGTTGCAACAATTGCTCTAGCTGAATTGCCAACTCTTGTGAATTCGCAACAGATTTAATCGTCTGGATACCTGAAACAGCCATTTGATTCCAGTCAGCCTTTGTTGCTGCTGTACTGGGATGGAAGTAACGCAGAATCCCCAATAGTCGGCAGAAAGCTTCGATGTTTTGAAGTTCCTGTGCCTCTAACTGGATCGACTCCATCCGGCTCTGCCTCTTTGATGACACAATAAAATTACAGCACAATAAAATTTACACTGCAATAACATTGATTTCTAAGCTAGTAGGTTGGGTTGAGGCACGAAACCCAACACTAACAACAGTTTAATAGAGTAATCGCTTACCCATTTTGCAAATAAACCGGGCTTCTGGCAAAGATAGAAACCCGGCTGATTCAGGCTAGGTTAAATCGGCAATTAGCTTTTCTACCCGTTCTTTGACTTGGGCGCGAACCGTGCGGTAGACTTCCATCGATTCGCCTTCGGGATCTTGGAGTTGCCAGTCTTCAAAGACTTCGCGCACTAGCCAATCTTCCGGTAAGTTGACACCACAACCGCATAGAGAAATCACTGCGTCGTAGTCTTCGGGGTTAAAGTCGCTGAGGGGTTTAGAGGTTTGGTTGCTAATATCAATCCCCACTTCTGACATCGCTTCTACTGTCATGGGATCGACTTGACTTTTGTCTAAGCCGGAACTGCTGACAGCAATTTTTCCCTCTCCCAAGGTTTTAGCAAACCCCTCCGCCATTTGGGAACGGCGCGAGTTTTTCTTGCAAACGAACATGACTTTTTTCATGGCGGTTATTTGAATGAACTGACACAACGCGGATCGAATAGGGAGGCTTTTTCCGGTTCTCTGGGGAACCAGAAAGCAGTACGCTTGCAAAATTCCACTAACATCAACATCACGGGGACTTCAATTAATACCCCGACAACGGTAGCTAACGCTGCACCTGAATTCAGTCCAAAGAGGGTGACAGCAGTGGCGATCGCAACTTCAAAATGATTGCTAGCCCCAATTAATGCGGCGGGTGCTGCATCTTCGTAAGACATCTTGAATTTCCAGGCGATAACATACGCCAAACCAAAGATCAGATTGGTTTGAATAAACAGGGGAACGGCAATTAAGAGGATATGCAGGGGATTTTCTACAATTAAATCGCCTTTGAACGCAAACAGCAGAATCAGGGTGAGTAACAGCGCTGAAATTGCAATTGGGCTAAGGTATTTGAGAAAGCGGGTTTCAAACCATTCTTTCCCTTTATGCTTAAAAATCCAGTAGCGGCTGAACATCCCGGCGGCTAGTGGCAACCCAACATAAACCAAGACTGATAAAACAATGGTTTGCCAAGGTACGGTTAGATCGTTGGCAGCTAGCAACCACCGCCCTAAAGGGGCATACAGAAACAGCATGGCTAGGGAGTTTACAGCCACCATGACTAAGGTGTGGCCTTGGTTGCCATAGCAGAGGTAGCCCCACATTAAGACCATTGCCGTACAAGGTGCAATCCCTAGCAGGATCGTCCCTGCAATATAGGAATTGGCAAGGCTAACTTCTGCACCTCGGATTAGTTCTGTACCTGTCAGCAAAGGACGAAACAGCCAACCGAGGAAGAATTGAGCGATCGCCACCATTGTGAACGGCTTGATCAACCAGTTCACCACTAGGGTGAGAATAACAGGTCTAGGGGTGCGGAGGGCATGGGTTGCCTGGGTAAAGTCAATTTTGACCATGATGGGATACATCATGAAAAACAGACAAATGGCGATGGGTATAGAGACTTGATAAATACTCATCGCATCCAAGGCGACGGCAATTCCCGGTAACAACCGCCCTAAGACGATGCCGGCAATAATGCACAAAAATACCCAAACGGTGAGGTATTTTTCAAAAAAACTTAAACGATTTCCGGCTTGAACGCGTTTAGCCGATGGGGGCGATGACTGGGAACTCATAAATCGAGTGAAAAGCGAGGTTTGGGGATAAAAGTTTATCCCTACCTCTATCAAATCAAGTTTTTTTGATTTGTCAAGCTGAAGAGGGAAGAAGGGAATTGGGAGTTGGGAGTTGGGATTTGGGGTAAAGAGGATGGGGGAAGAAGGGAATTGGGAATTGGGAGTTAGGATTTGGGGTAAAGAGGATGGGGGGAAGAAGGGAATTGGGAGGTGGGAGTTAGGATTTGGGGGAATGAAGGTCAATCGGCTATTGTTCTAGACACTACTTAGAACTCAGCACACTGCTACGCGGAAGCTAGCGCAACAGCACTTTCCACTCAGCACTCTATTCCCACTCAGCACTCAGCACTTTCCACTCAGCACTCTTTCCCCCCACCTCCCCACCTCCCCATCCCCCCACCCTCTTCCTACTCGTTGCAAGGACGGGCGGGGATGATTTCGCAAAAGCGGCGATATTCGGCTAGATATTGCTCTAAAACGGCGAATTGAGGGAGATTGAGGCTGTAATAAATCCATCGTCCTTCTTGGCGCGGGCGGACGAGTTCTGCTTCTTTGAGGGCTTTGAGATGAAAGGAGAGTTTGGACTGGGGAACCTGGAGTTGTTCGCACAGTTCGCAAACGCAGAGTTCTTGCGATCGCAGCAGTTCCAAAACCTGCAACCGCAAGGGATCGGAAAGGGCATGGAACCCGGCAACAACTTTGGGAGAGAGTAAAGCAGCAGAAAATGTCATCAAAAAAAATTGAAATGTTTTCTTGTTGCTAGCTTAACTTAGAGAATCCACACCGGAAGAAATGCCTTGGGCGAGCAAAAACTCTTTTAAGCTGTACCGATCCGGTAAGGAAGATTGCGCCCCGGCTTGGGTGGTGGATAGGCTGCCATTGGCTATGCCCCACGCGATCGCCTCTTTTAAGGATAAACCCAAATCCAGAGCAGCCGCTAACGCCCCATTAAAGGCATCTCCAGCCGCCACGGTATCCACCACTTCAACCTCAAAGGCGGGCATCATCCAGGCTTCTTGAGGGGTTGCACAGTAAGCGCCTTGACGCCCTAGCTTAATGATGACGTTTTCCACCCCCCGCTGTCTGAGGAGGGTAGCGGCTTGGGCGGCGGTTTCTGGACTGTTGACGGGGAAACCGACGAGTTGGCTGGCTTCCACTTCGTTAGGCGTCAAAATTTTGACTAGGGGATAGAGTTCTGGGGGAAACTGGGCTGGAACTGGGGCCGGATCGAGAATGACAGGAACCCTAACCGCTTGGGCAGCTTGGGCGGCTTGTACCACTACGGGGAGGGGTATTTCTAGTTGTAATAACAGGGCTGAGGCTTGCGGCAGGTGGCTTTTGAGGCGCAACACGTCGCGGTTGTCTAAACGGCCGTTTGCCCCGGCGACAATTGTAATTGTATTCTCGCCCTGGGCATCGACGGCAATAACGGCGACGCCAGAATGGGTAGAGGCATCAACTTCAACCCCTTCAGTGTTGACGCCTGCGGTTTGCAACCCTGCTAATAATTCTGCCCCAAAGCGATCGCCCCCGACTCGACCCACCATTTGCGTTGGGATACCCAAACGGGCGGCGGCTACGGCTTGGTTGGCCCCTTTACCGCCCGGTACGGTAAAAAAAGCTTGTCCTGACAGGGTTTCGCCTGCTTGGGGCAACCGCTGAACTTGAGTCACCAAATCGAGGTTAATGCTACCAAAAACAAGAATCATGGCAAGGAGAAGTCTTGGGTTAATTTCAGCTAAAGGCTACTGAATTTTGTGTTAGTCTCCCGGCATATTGGCATTGATAAAGGCGAGTTGCAGCCTCAGCCGATAGAGGTTTGCTAAACAGATAGCCTTGCATGGCATCGCATTTAGCAGCCTTCAAAAACTGGAGTTGTTCTAAGTTTTCTACCCCTTCAGCAATCACTTTTAAGTTTAAGCCATGCCCCAAGGCAACGATCGCGCGAATAATGGCGGCATCGTTGGAATCTCTGACCAGATCGCGAACAAAAACGCGGTCAATTTTCAATTTATTAATGGGCAAATGCTTTAAGGCCCCCAGGGAAGAGTAACCCGTCCCAAAATCATCCATTGCAATCTGGATATTTTGATTTCTGAGATGATGCAGCACTTCAATGGTGAAGTTCATATCCTGAATCGCGATACTTTCAGTAATTTCAATCTCTAAATATTGCGAGTCTAATCCCGTTTCTTTGAGGATTTGATGGATGGTGCTGGCGAGGTTTTTATTCTGAAATTGTCGCGCTGAAAGATTAACGGCAATGGGCAGCGGGGGCAGTCCGGCAAGCTGCCACGCCCGATTTTGAGCGCAGGCTGTGCGTAACACCCATTCGCCAATTGGAGAAATTAATCCCGTTTCTTCAGCTAAGGGAATAAACTGCAACGGCGAAACCAGTCCGCCCAAATCTTGACTTTGCCAGCGCAGTAAAGCTTCCATTCCCACAATTTGCCCGTTTTCTAGGTTAATTTGCGGTTGGTAGTGCAGCAAAAACTCATGACTATCTAATGCTTTGTACAAGTTATTTTCTAACACTAAGCGTTCGAGAACCTTAGTCCCAATGGCGGAGGTATAAAGCTGGTAATTATTGCGCCCCTGTTGTTTAGCCCGATACATGGCAGCGTCGGCATTTTTTAAGAGCGTATCGACATCTTCGCCATCATAAGGGGCGATCGCAATCCCTAAACTAGCTTTAACGTGCAGCGAGGTGACTTGGTGGGTTTGGTCTTCTTCAAATTGAAAGGGCGTGCTGAGGCTATTGAGAATCTTTTGGGCAATTCTGGCCGCATCTTCGCTACTACTAATGGCACTCAGAAGGATGGTAAATTCATCTCCCCCCCAACGGGCGACGAGATCGTCCGGGCCTAAACAATTTTTCAGGCGCAGGGAAACGCTTTTCAGGAGGCGATCGCCCTCAGCATGACCGAGGGTATCGTTAATGGTCTTAAAGGCATCCAAGTCGAGGAAAATGACCGCTAGCTTTTGCCCGTAGCGCTGAATGCGGGCCAGAGAGAGGGTAAGGCGATCGCAAAATAGGATGCGGTTGGGCAAACCCGTCAGTAAATCGTGAGACGCTTGGTGGCGAATCATCTCCTCAACGCGCTTTTGCATCACGGCCATATATAAGTGAATGCCAATGGCCACCGCTAGGCGGATATCATCTTCCGTCCAGGGTTTGGCTTGTCCTCGGATGGTTTCTCGCCAAGCCTCAAAGGAAGCGCGGGGGCGATAGTTGCGGCGATCGCAGTCTTGACGCCCCGCCCACAGGGTTTCGGTTTCAATTTCGGATCGAAAGATGCTAATACAGCCAATACATTGTTGCTGATAGCTTAAAGGCACAATTAACAAGGAGCGAATGTGGGTATCCTGAAACACTGCAAGGGCCGATTTCAGTTGCGGTTCGCTCTCTATATCCTTAATAATGTGCAGGTGAGAAATCAGATGATGGTGCAGCGTGTTGGGGTTAGTTAAGGAGCAATAAGGACCTACGGGAACCCCCAGATCGAAATCGTCGGCGACATCAGGAAAAAGTAGGGAACGCGGGAAGCCGGAATCCTCGTGCGAGAGTCTGGAGGCGTTGGCATAGTTGACGAACGCCTGGGAGTCGGAAAGGGGAGGGACTGAACCAATGATTCCCTGCCACAAGGCTGTCTCTTCTAGGACGCGGGAGGCTTCCAGACTCGGTTGGCTGCCACAAGTATAGATTTGGGCGGGTTTCCCGGTGGGATCGGCGGTAATGTAGAGTCGTCCGCCGCATCCTTCTAACACTTTGACCGCTTCTTCTAGCACGGTTTGGCGAATCTCGGTGGATTCTATCGGCGCGTGCAGTAGATAGCTAATTTGGTTAATTTTGGCTTCATCTTCGGCTTGCTGGCGGGTGCGGGCCAGCAGATCGGCTTGGGCGATCGCGATCGAGACTTGATCGACCAACAATTGCACGATTTTGAGGTCGGTTTCGCTATGGGTTTTGGGGGTGCGATGGTGACACGCCAGCAAACCCCAGAGTTGATTGTGGTGCAAAATGGGGACGACTAGGGATGAAGAAACGCCCATTGCGGTTAAATATTCAATGTGGCAGGGATCGACCGGAGCATAGCGCACGTCTTCGATGGCTAGGCTGTCTCCGGTGGCGGGGTTGTCGAGTTGGTGCAGCGTTTTTTGACCGGAAACCACATCCACAATTACCCGCTGGCGCACTTTGACAAACATTTCGCGAGCATGGGCCGGAATGTCGCTGGCGGGAAAGCACAATCCTAAAAGTGAGGGTAAAGCGCCATTGACGAGCGATTCTGCGATCACTTCTCCGTTACCATCGGGTAAAAACCGATAAATTTTTACCCGATCCATTTCTAAGAAGGAACGAATTTCCCTGGCGGTTGTGTCGAGAATCTCTTGGAGTTCTAATGATTGTCGAATTCGAGTGGTAATTCGATTCAGGAGATTTTCTCGATTGAGGGTTTTAAGATTGCTAGGCGGGCTTTTGCGACGAACCATTATTTTTCTTTGCGGTTTGTTAAAGTTGAGCGTTTATTGCTCGGCACTCTCTGTTAGTTAGAATTCCCCAAGGGATTTTATTGCAATCATCCAGGGATCGATGGCGTTAAGACGAAAGGCGATCGCGATTGCTTTTTGCCCCACTTCCCCGGATGGAGTCTTTTTTACCCTAAGACTCAAGTGCTTTCTGCTACCTTTATCTAGACTATCAGGAAATTTTCGCTCAGGGTATCATCCCTAGGATGCGATCCCTCTTTAACGGGTGAACTGGAGGTTTTCTTGCGCCGTCTTGGTTGACTCCAGAAACAAACTTCTGTTAAGTAAAAAGCAATCTCAATGTTTTACAGGAGACAGTTGACTGATGGCAATCAAGCTACCTTATGCGGTTGTCGATGTTTTTGCAATCGACAAGTATACGGGCAATCAACTTGCGGTATTTACTGATGCTTCTGGCTTATCGGATACTCAGATGCAAGCGATCGCCAAAGAAATCAATTATTCAGAAACCACTTTTATTACGGCGCAACAGCCAGAAAAGGGGGGCTATAACGTCAGAATTTTTACCCCCGCCGCCGAACTCCCTTTTGCAGGTCATCCCACCCTAGGAACGGCTTACATTATTCGCCAGCTTATGCTGCAATCTGGCACTCAACAGGTCAATCTCAACCTGAAAGTGGGTCAAATTCCAGTCACTTTTTCAGCCCAAGCGGACGGAGAAGAAATCGTTTGGATGCGTCAAAATCCACCCAGCTTTGAACCCCCGCTTGATGCCAAAGTTCTAGCTGAGGTTTTGCAGATTTCTCCCGAAGACATTGATTCTAACTATCCGGTTCAATCGGTTTCTACAGGCGTTCCTTTTATTATTGTTCCCCTCAAAACCCTCGCAGCCCTCAAAGCTTGTCGGGTGAATCGAGAAAAGCTATTTCCCCTAGTAGAAACAATGGCTGCTAAATCTATTTTGGTCTTTTCTCCTGAAACCTATTTGCCGGAAAATCAACTCAGCGTTCGGGTTTTTGCCGACTACTTGGGCATCGCTGAAGATCCAGCCACCGGCAGCGCTAATGGCTGTTTGGCAGGGTATCTGGTGCAACACGCTTATTTTGCCCAATCAGAAATTGAAGTGGCTGTAGAACAGGGGTATGAAATTCAACGTCCCTCTCTGTTGTTGCTCAAAGCCGGGAAGCGCGAAGAAGGGATTGAAGTGAATGTTGGCGGCCGAGTGATTCTGATTGCACGCGGAGAATTTCTCTAAAACAGCCCGTATCAATCTAGGGGCGCTCTGACTGAGCAGAGCCAAAGCTTGCTAAGGTGGAAAATGACAGGTATGAGGCGTTGTTCGTGAACTCATCTCTAGATTTTCCTTCACCTTCTGGGATCGCAAGTATTCGCCTTTATATTCAGCAAAGTTGGCATACCTTAACGCGATCGCACAAACATCTGTTCGCCTCAGCCATCGATCCTAAATTTCCCCATCGCCAAAACCATCCTTTGCCTGTTTACCTTTCTGCCAAAGCAGACCGCCCTCGGATTGAACAAATTTTACAACGCACGCTAACCCCTTCTGAATGGGACAAAATTGAACTGCGTATCTTGCCTGAGAGCGTAGCGCAAATTGAGGAACCGGGCTTGCTGTATTTACCGCATCCCTATGTGGTACCGGGGGGACGGTTTAACGAGATGTACGGGTGGGATAACTACTTTATTCAATTGGGTTTGTGGCGCGATGGAGAAAGATCCCTCGCCCAAAACCTGACTGATAACCTACTTTACGAAATTCAGCACTACGGTAAAATTCTCAACGCCAACCGGACTTATTATCTCCAGCGTTCCCAACCGCCTTTGCTAACTCAAATGATTTTAGCGACGTATGAGCGATCGCAAGACCGAACCTGGCTGGCTTCCACCGTTAGCTGTATCGAAAAACTCTATCAAGATTGGATAAGTCCCCCTCACCTCCACGAACCCACCGGACTGTCGCGCTACTTTGAACTCGGTGAAGGCCCCGCCCCAGAAGCCATCAGCGACGAACGAGACGAACAAGGGAGAACCCACTACGATCGCGCCATTGAATACTATCAGACCCATGAGGTGACGGCTTATGATGTCCGTCAATTTTACGATCGCGATCGCCATTGCCTGACGCCACTATTTTATAAGGGCGATCGCACTATGCGCGAATCCGGCTTTGACCCCTCCGAACGCTTTGGCCCGTTTAACGTCGATATTGTTCACTATCTCCCGGTTTGTCTCAATGTCCTGCTTCAGCAAATGGAAGAACAAACCGCCCAAATCTATCAAATTTTAGACCAACCCGAAATTGCTCAAACCTGGATAAACCGCGCCATCCAACGCACCCAGCGCATCAATGAATACTGCTGGGACGAACAAGCCGGACTCTATTTTGACTACAACTTCCAAACCCAACAGCGCCGTTCCTACGAATTTGCCACCACCTTCTATCCCTTATGGGCGGGAATTGCCAGCGCTACCCAAGCCCAACGCCTAGTCGAAAACCTGCCGAAATTTGAAGCCCCAGGCGGACTCCTCACCAGCACCCATGTGAGTGGCAACCAGTGGGACGCCCCCTTTGGTTGGGCCCCCTTGCATCATATTGCGGTGGCTGGTTTGCGTCGTTATGGCTACTATGCAGCAGCCAACCGCCTCGCCTGCAAATTTATCAGCTTAGTGGCTCAAGAATTCGAGCGCTGGGGTTGTATTGTCGAAAAATATGACGTAGTGCGCTGTACTTCTCAAGTCTCTGATGAAATTGAGTTCGGCTACAGTTCTAACGAAATTGGCTTTGGCTGGACAAATGGGGTTTGGTTGGAGTTACTGGAAACTCTAACTTAACGTCTAAACCGTATTCTGTCGAAACTGGGACTCTAGCCGATGCAACAAAACCGGGGTGACAGTTCGGCGCATTTGACTCAAAATTCCTCGATGAGAATCTTGAAAATGCAAGTCGTGGAGGTAGACATCGCTCATCAACCACGTTAATAAGCCTGTCACGAAGAGGGCAGCGCTTAAGCGGTAAGTAAATCGAAAATAACAGATTTTTGAATAACTGGGGTTTGACATCGATCTTCAAGAGAATAAAAAAAGTCCCATCTGAGCAACCGCAGATGGGAATAAAGACTTTAGTTAACGACGACTCGACCATCTTGTTGAATTTCGAGCGTTCCTTGGGTATCATCAAAGCTCGGTGCTTCGCGTACAGAGACTTCTAGAACGCCTGTCTCCACATTGCGAATGGGAGTAATATCAATTAACCCATTGTCTTGTCGCAGCATAGTCAGGGTGACAGGTGCCGGTAGGTTTTCTAATACGGTATCCGTTCGACCCGGTAATGTCCGAGGTTGAGTATGACCAATGGCTTCATAGGTAATGTTGGCATTGGTGCTATTGACTAAACGGATGTTAACTGTGCCATCGGTAGGCTGAACGCGAGCAATTACGTCATTACCGCGAAAAGGAATTTGTGCTTGCTGCATCCCCGGTTGCGCCATCTGTCCGGGCTGCATTCCTTGAGCCATCTGACCTTGCTGCATCCCCGGTTGAGCCATCTGTCCGGGCTGCATTCCTTGAGCCATTGGGCGTTGTTGCATCCCTGGTTGCGCCATTTGTCCGGGTTGCATTCCGGGTTGAGTTAGGGGTCTGGCAGCTTGGGGAGCAAGTTGACTGGCTGCATTGGGCGGACAACCTTGAGGAACTGCGATCGCCCTATTATAAGGTTCTTCGTAGTAAATGCTCGGACAAGGGTTAACTTGCGCTCTAGCAGCAGTACCGGGAATGGCTGCGATCGCTAGCAACGCCCCACCTAGAATTGTTGTCAAAAAACTGAGTTGTTGAAGTTTTCTTTTTAACATCTGGATCTCCTAAGTTCTAAAACAGGTTATTAACATCTGAAGGAAGTTCGCTGAGGGGAAGTCCCCTCAGCGATCGCATTTAGGCCACTCGATTAAAAGTTAGTGGTACCGCCCGGTTGTTGAGTTCCAGGCTGAACCCCCGTTCCCGGCTGAGTCCCCGGTTGTTGAGTTCCGGGTTGTTGAAGTCCCGTTCCCGGTTGAGTCCCTGGTTGTTGAGTTCCAGGTTGAACTCCTGTTCCCGGTTGAGTCCCTGGTTGTTGAGTTCCAGGCTGAACCCCCGTTCCCGGTTGAGTCCCTGGTTGTTGAGTTCCAGGCTGTTGAAGTCCGGTTCCCGGCTGAGTCCCCGGTTGTTGAGTTCCAGGTTGTTGAAGTCCCGTTCCCGGTTGAGTCCCCGGTTGTTGAGTTCCAGGCTGTTGAAGTCCCGTTCCCGGCTGAGTCCCTGGTTGTTGAGTTCCAGGCTGTTGAAGTCCGGTTCCCGGCTGAGTCCCTGGTTGTTGAGTTCCAGGCTGTTGAAGTCCGGTTCCCGGTTGAGTCCCTGGTTGTTGAGTTCCGGGTTGAGGAGACGCCGCCAAGGAATCACTAATAGCATTCCAGGTTTCAGGCCCAACCAGTCCATCGACAGCTAAATCATTCTCAGCTTGAAACTCAGTCACAGCAGCCTGAGTATTGGGGCCAAAAATACCGTCAATATCGTCTTGATAGTAACCTTGTTGTTGTAAAAAGCCTTGCAGTTGTTCTACTTCTGAACCTTGGCTACCTAAACCCAACAGCATCATTTCGTCTGGGTCATCAATAGCACCCAATTGCTGTTGATTATCCTGGGTCATACCAGGCTGTTGCGTCCAGTTGTTATTTGTATCAGTATCCAGGGTCTGAGCCGCCACAGGAGCGACAGAACCCAACGCGACAGGCAGCAAGGCAACTGCTGAAAGAATACCAAAAGAGTTTAGCTTAAAACGAGATTGATTAAGAGCCATTGATTAATTGCTCCTCCGAACTGAAAACAAGCTCCTAAGTGACGCGCAGCTTTCAAACCCCAACTTAACCCTGGAGTGACTCAAGATTATCGCTTTGGGGGACTAAGCGTACAAACCCAAAACTCACCTGTTTGAGATGAGTTTTTGAGAAAAGACTTAGGAGCGCCGTCAGCTAATTCAAATATTGCAAATTAGCATTAACTGACTTGATGTTTTCAGTTTAGGAAGCTTAGAGCCAAGTATCCTGCTTCAGAAGTTAGAAACAGGCTCGGAACAATCTCACCCTTCTGAAAGAGGATGTTTAGAGTTAACTTGAACAATATCGGGATTTTAAAGGGGCAAAAACATCATCAAAAGAGCGTGAAAAACCTAATAACCCCAAGGGATTGAGCAGAAAATAAAGAGTTTGCCGCTCTCTTGGCTCTGCTCAAACTCAGGCGTATCATTCTTAACACTAAAATTCAGTAAACGAGCGTTTTCTACGCTATCCGGCTTTATGTAAAGCGGCTTTGCGGCTATCAAACAGTTGCGCTACGCCTTCAAGAATTTTATTGACCACCGTGGCATCGCATTCGCGTAAAAACGTCTCCGACTCAATTTTTCCGGCAAAGAAATCCTTAGACCGCTTGAGCAAGTGTTCCATTGCCGAAAAGCCCACCGACTTAATAATAAACGTGGACACCGGGGAATTTTTGATATCATAAACCGACTCGCGATTTCTCCCCTTACTCAACAAATCCAGAACTTCTTGTTCCAAAGCATTCTTGGGAGGAGATGCCATTGGCACATCGGGTAAAAATTGCTCTAAAATCGGGGACTTCCTTCCCGGTGCTGGCAGTTCGCCCATCATCGTCGAGACGGGAATATCGCGCCCCAAGCGATAGGACAGGGCTTCTAAGATGGCGATCGTAACTAGTTTAATCCCCAGGTAGAGCTTTGCTACTTCCAAATTCTTGCGCGTTCTTGCAACTAGCGCTGCATAGGTTTCCTCATCCGGTTCGCCTCGAAAGCGCTGAAATACCAATTCTGGGTTGAGGAAGTTCATAAACCCTTCCATCTTTTGCAGAGATTTACGATACCCTGCCACTGTATAGGAATTGGCGTTAATCAATTCCTGATTCGTTTCGGGCATCAGATTCCAGGTGTTATCGAGAAAGTCGGTTGAATTGGAAAATGCAAAGTTTTCGACATCGCGGTTCGCTAACCGAACGGCGCGTTTAACCATCTGCACGAATTGTTCTTCGCTCCAGCCTAGGTTGAACTGAGCATTAACGCCCAAAAGGCGTTGATAGAGCAAGTCACTGGCTGTTAAACCCGATGCAGTTGGAGGACGAAAGGGAATCGTTGCTTCAATACAAGCCGCAATTTCGGTAATGCGATGGATGTCGAGGAAGGGTTCGAGGATATTGGCCGCAATTAATGCGCTTAAAAATTCATTTTGCCCGCTAAACGGCGAGAGCGATTGTCCTGGAGAGAAGCCAAAGATAGCGCTCACCAGTTGGAACATGGAGGAGTTGGGTAAGCTATCGAGTTCGCGAATGGTCAGTTGTCCGTCTTGTTCTTGGACAAAGGGAGAGATATAGGTGCTGATATTCAGATTCACCCCATGATCCACCTGAACGTAGACCAAATCGTGGAACAGGGCGGCTAAGACTTCAGTTGGATCGATTGAGCCACCGACTTCAAATATATGCTCTGGCGTATGGAAATAGCGCCAAGGCCCAGACATCGAAAGAATAATCAGTTCTGCGATATGCTCAAGGCGATCGGGTTCGCTACGTCCCTGTAGCTGCTCAATGCTATTAATCAGGCAATCTAAGCAACGTTTGCGAGCAACTTCTAACTCCATTCCCATTCATCCTCCAGTGCTGTCCCTGATAAGCCAACTCGTTATCAATTCTCTGTGGTTTCTAAGGGTTTAACATTTAGCCTAAACTTAAATGTTAAACCGAAGCGATCGCTGTGACTGTGATATTAAGTTCAATTCTGCCGAGCTGGGCTTTCCTTTGAGTTATATCAGTTTTGCCAGCACGGTTGCGAGTTGAGCGCCGATTTGTTCAACGTCTGCTTGTAAGTCTGGGTCTTGAATTTGACCTTGTTCGTTAAAGACTTGAAAGGCGTTCGGGATTGTTTTCTGTTGCGGGATGACTAAAACGCCGATGTTGCCGAGGATGGAGCGCAGGTGAACTAAACCGCGCAAGCCGCCTAGACCGCCAGGGGAGGTACTTAGGATGGCTGCGACTTTGTTTTTGAAGCAGGTTAAGGCTAAGGGGGGTTCTCCGGGTTCGGGTCGCGAGGCCCAGTCGATGGCATTTTTGAGGAGGGGGGTGACGGAACTGTTGTATTCTGGGCTGGCGATTAAGAAGCCTTGATGTTCTTTCATCAAGGTTTTGAGCTTGAGAACGTTTTCGGGTAAGCCTTCTTTGGCTTCTAGGTCTTGGTCGTATAAGGGTAAGGGTAAGTCTCGGAAGTCGAGATCGGTGACTTGGGCCCCGGCATTTTTTGCCCCTTGTGCTGCAACTTGTACGAGGTATTTGTTGAGGGAGGCTTCGCGGGCGCTTCCGGCAAAGGCGAGAATTTTGGGTGAAGTAGTCATAGTTGAAATGAGTTTAACTTAGGGTTCCACCAATCCAATTTAACTGATGAAAGCCGCATGGAGAACGAGTTGGAAAATTTTAGTGAGTGGGGCTGTCGGGTGACTTCTGAGCAATGTAGCAGAGTTGCTGGCGATCGCACTTCAAAAGATTCTGAGTCACTTGACAATTGCACCAAAATCTGATAAGACGCGAGCATGATTTCGTAATAAGCCGAGAATATTCAGGCGATTTTGCTGAATCTCTGGGTTTTTGTCCATCACGAGTACGCTGTCTTCTCCATCGAAAAAGCGGCTAACTGTGGGGGCTATTTTAGCGAGGGAGTCTACTAACTGCTGGTAGTTGCGGGTGGCTTGGGCTTCTTGGGTTTTGGGAACTAGGTTAACGAGGGCGTCGTAGAAGGCTTGTTCGGATGCTTTTTCAAAGCGTTGGGGGTTGACGACGGTTTGCGGATCGAGTTGTCGGGTATCGAGGGTTCCTTGCGCGGCGAGGCGGGTGGAACGGTTAATCGTTTCGTAGATTGTCCCTAGCTGACCATTATCGCGGATTTGTTGTAGGAATAAAGCGCGATCGCGCACATCCAGCAAATCTTGTAAGGCGCGTTCGGTATACTCTGGGTCATTTTCTCCTAAAACGGCATTCACCAGATCGTAGTCAACCCCTTTTTCTTCTTGTAATTGCGTGCGGAGGCGTTGAATAAAGAAATCTTGCAGGGTCTTGACTAAATCGGCTTTTTGGGCAATTTCTTGCAGCAGGGATTGCAGGTTAATGGCTAAATTTGCCCCCCAGGTAATATTAATGATGGCATTGGCGGCCCGACGCAAGGCGAAGGGATCGGACGATCCGGTCGGAATCAAGCCTAAACTAAAGATACTCACCAGGGTATCGAGACGGTCGGCGAGTCCAACAATTTGACCTATAAGGGTTTGGGGAAGTTCATCATCTGCGCCACGCGGTAAGTAATGTTCAAAAATGGCGGTGGCTACGGCTTCTGACTCGTTGCTGGCTTTGGCGTATTTTTGTCCCATCACCCCTTGTAACTCTGGGAACTCGTACACCATTTGCGTCACCAAGTCAGCTTTACACAGCAAAGCGGCGCGTTCAACTGCGGTGGTTTGTTCGTCGCTGAGTTTTAACTGTTGGGAAATCAATTTCGCGTTGTGACACAAACGCTTGACTTTATCGCGAACGGAACCTAAGTCTTCTTGAAAGGTGACTTTTTCCAGTTGGGGTAAAAAGCTTTCTAGGGGTTTGGCTAAGTCGGCTTTGTAGAAAAACTGAGCATCGGCTAGTCTAGCGCGAATCACTCGCCCGTTGCCTTCGGCGATAATCTCAGACTTCGCCGGGTCGCCGTTGGAAATGGTGATAAAGTAGGGCAACAACTCGGAAGAATCTTGGCTTTTGAGGACGGGGAAATAGCGCTGGTGAGACTCCATCACCATGACGTTGACTTCTGAGGGTAACATCAAAAAGTCATCGTCAAATTTGCCAACAACGGCGGTGGGCCATTCCGTCAGGTTAATCACTTCTTGGAGTAAGTCAGCCTCAACGGACGCATATCCGCCTATCTGATTAGCAGACTCTTGAATTTGTTGTTCTATCTTGGCTTGACGTTCGGTGGGGTTGACTTCTACAAAGGCAGATTGCAGCGTTTTGAGGTAGTCTGTGGCTTGGGGAATAGTGACAGGTTCGGGGTGTAAGATTCGATGACCGCGAGAAGTGCGATCGCTCTCCACAATATCCCCCCCATTATCCCAACGAATCGGCAATACTTCAGTATCGAGCAATGCCACTAACCAGCGAATGGGACGAGGAAAGCGCAACTCGCCATCTCCCCACCGCATAAACCGCTTCCCTTCTAAGCTAAAAATCCACTGGGGAACTAATTCTTGTAAAATATCCGCCGCTGACTGTCCTGCAATTTGTTTGCGAACAAAGACAAAATCTCCCTTATCGGTGGGACGGACTTCGAGTGTATCGAGTTCAACGCCTTGCTTTTTGGCGAACCCTTCCGCCGCTTTGGTGGGTTTCCCATCCTTAAACGCCGCAGCAGCCGGGGGGCCTTTAATTTCTTCTTCCCTATCGGGTTGCTGAGACGGTAAGCCTTTGAGAAGAATGGCTAAACGGCGCGGGGTACCGTAGACTTCTATCGCCTCTGGGGTGAGAAACTGTTCGGCTAACGCTTGGGGTAAGCGGGTTTGCCATTGTTGAATGGCACTCTTGACAAAATCGGCGGGAAGTTCTTCTGTACCAACTTCTAATAAAAAGGCAGGCATAGGGACAAACTATAGACACTCGTTACCATAGTTTACAGTTTGGGAGGGGTAAAAATATCAATGCCAGCGCTAGATCATTACCATAATGCGGTCAAGAACGCTTTAATCAAAGCAGGGTGGCTGATTACTCATGACCCCTTACACTTAAGATGGGGAACCAGAGATATGTATGTTGACCTGGGTGCAAGACGACTCCTAGCAGCAGAACAAGGAGAACAGAAAATTGCGGTCGAGGTGAAAAGCTTTATTGGTTATTCTGAAATTGAGGACTTGAAAAATGCTGTCGGTCAGTTTGTTCTCTATCGGGCAATTTTAAGCCAAACTGAACCCGATCGAAAACTATACTTGGCAGTTCGCGAAAATACCTTTATCTCGTTGTTTGAAGAACCTGTAGGACAGCTACTCATCAGAGGTGAAAATCTGAGTCTAATTACCTTTAATCCTACCGAAGAGGCAATTGTACGATGGATTACCTAGAGTCTTATCGAGAAATTATCCAGAATGTACTGCTTCCCTACACGCGCATTCCTTATGCCTATGGCGATCTTAAGTGTAAGACAGTTTTCGATCGAGAGTCAGATAGTTACCTGCTGGTGACTTTGGGATGGGAGGGAGTTAAGCGGGTGCATGGTTGCTTAGTGCATCTCGATATTATTAATGGGAAAATTTGGGTTCAACGAGATGATACCGAAGATGGCGTGACGGGGGAGTTACTGGCGATGGGAATTCCTAAAGAGCATATCGTTTTGGGTTTTCATCCCCCTGATGTGAGAGTGTATACTGAGTTTGCGATCGCCTAAAGCGCCTCAACCTAACCCCCTTTAAAACTCGATGGGTCTAACCACAGATGGCTAGACCCAAGAGTATGCAAACGTTAGAGTTTTCAAATTAGATCGTTAGCAATTAAATCAGAGATCGTTAGAAATCGAAATTGCTTACTAGGGGTTTACAGGTTTCGCAGTTAACTCCATCGTTGGATCTCACATAGTCTTCGCTTTCCGGTTTAGGTTTGGCGCTTTCCTCAGTTTTGAGGGGCTTTCCACATTTGGCAAGCTATGCTTTCACTGCGTTGGGTGCTAGAGGGAAGACGCTGGATCTAGAACCCGTTTTGTTTAGGTGTTTTACTTCCTTTCGCGTCCATATATATAAATTAGCACCTCGATCCCCAAGCGCAATCCCTGTTTAAACAAAGTTGATAGGTCTTTACTTAACTCAATTTTTTGCAGTTCGGCTTAAACAAGCTATCTCTCCAGGTGCGAATCCTGCCACCAGGGGGCAACCAATGTAAAAATAGATTACGACCCACTCTCTATTTGCCGTTCCCATCCCGAATTCAGACGATCATGGCTTCAACTCCCCAACCCCTCAGCGGTAGCGAAATTCGCGAGACCTTTCTCAAATTCTACGAACAGCGCGGTCATAAAATTCTACCTAGCGCTTCCCTGGTACCGGAAGACCCCACGGTACTGCTAACCATTGCGGGAATGCTGCCATTTAAGCCGATTTTCTTGGGACAGAAGAAAGCAGAAGTCCCTCGCGCCACCAGTTCCCAAAAGTGCATCCGTACCAATGATATTGAGAACGTTGGACGCACCGCCAGACATCACACCTTCTTTGAGATGCTGGGCAATTTCAGCTTTGGGGATTACTTTAAAGAGAATGCGATCGCCTACGCTTGGGAACTCTCTACCCAAATCTTCGGCTTACCTCCAGAAAGGCTAGTGGTGAGTGTTTTTCGAGAAGATGACGAAGCCTTTGCCATTTGGCGAGATCAAATTGGCATTCCCGCACACCGCATCCAACGGATGGGAGAAGACGATAACTTTTGGGTATCCGGTATTACCGGACCTTGCGGGCCCTGTTCTGAGATTTACTACGATTTTCACCCAGAACGGGGCGACAATAACATCGATTTAGAAGACGATACCCGGTTTATCGAGTTCTACAACCTGGTGTTCATGCAGTATAACCGGGATGCAGAAGGCAACCTCACCCCCCTGGAAAAGCAAAATATTGATACGGGGATGGGGTTGGAACGGATGGCGCAAATTCTGCAAAAGGTTCCGAACAACTATGAAACGGACTTAATTCTCCCGATTATCACAACCGCAGCAGAGATTGCCGGAATCGATTACGCTAAAGCGAAGGAAGAAACCAAAGTCTCTTTAAAGGTGATTGGCGATCACGTCCGCGCTGTGGTTCACTTAATTACCGATGGTGTCACCGCTTCTAACATGGGTCGGGGGTACATCCTGCGCCGATTAATCCGCCGAGTGGTACGTCACGGGCGCTTGATTGGGATTGAAAACGAATTTACAACAAAAGTGGCGGAAACTGCGATCGCCCTCTCCCAAGCCGCTTATCCCCAGGTGAGAGAACGGGAAAGCGCTATTAAAGGCGAACTGCAACGCGAGGAAGCCGCTTTCCGCAAAACCCTAGAACGCGGTGAGAAACTTCTGCAAGAGGTTATCGCCAAACACAAAGTTTCTGGAACTCCCCCTTCTGGGGAGGATTCTCCATCAGGAACGACTGCACAACCGCAAGGTCGCCCAGTTTCTGGAAATCTTACTTCTGAGGGGGGTTCTCTATCAGGAACGATTGCAATTGCTGGGGAAGATGCCTTTACCCTCTACGATACCTACGGCTTCCCCTTAGAACTCACCCAAGAAATTGCTGAAGAACAGGGATTGACGGTGGATGTGGAAGGGTTTAATGTCGCAATGGATCGCCAGCGCGAACAATCTAAAGACGCGCATGAAACCATTGACTTAACCGCGAAAGCTTCTTTAGATGCCATTGGGAATACAGAATTTCTGGGTTACACGCAACTTTCGACCCAAGCGACCATAACCGCAATTTTAGCCAACGGTCAACAGGTGGAATCGGCGGAAGCGGGAACAGAGGTGAAGCTAATTTTAGACCGTACCCCATTCTATGCTGAGTCTGGGGGGCAAATTGGCGATCGCGGTTATCTCTCCGGCGATACTACCCTTGTTCGGATCGAAGATGTGCAAAAAGACGGCCACCTGTTTATCCATCTTGGCCGAGTAGAACGCGGTAACTTAGAAGTGGGAATGCCTGTCATGGCACAAATTGACCGCGCTTGTCGCCGTCGCGCCCAGGCTAATCATACCGCAACGCACCTCTTACAAGCGGCCCTGAGAAAGATTGTAGACCCAGGTATCTCTCAAGCGGGTTCGCTGGTTGATTTCGATCGTCTCCGCTTTGACTTTAATTTACCGCGTTCCCTAACCCCAGAAGAGTTACAGCAGGTTGAGGAACAGGTGAATACTTGGATCTCGGAAGCACACGACGCTGAAGTTAATACTATGCCCATTGCGGAGGCGAAAGCAAAGGGCGCGATCGCCATGTTCGGTGAAAAATACGGCGATGAAGTGCGCGTCGTAGACTATCCCGGCGTATCAATGGAATTGTGCGGCGGAACTCACGTTCACAACACCGCCGAAATAGGCGTGTTTAAGATTATCTCGGAAACCGGAATTTCTGCTGGAGTCCGCCGGGTGGAAGCCGTCGCGGGGGCGGCCGTGTTAGATTATCTGAATGTGCGCGATAAGGTCGTGCGCGAATTGAGCGATCGCTTTAAGGTCAAACCCGAAGAACTCCCGCAACGGGTGACAAACCTGCAAAGCGAACTCAAAGCTACGCAGAAAGCTTTAGATGAGGTAAAACAGGAGTTAGCGATCGCCAAATCTGACCAACTGCTAACCCAAGCTGAAAGTGTTGGCGAATTCAAGATCCTAATCGCACAATTAGACATTGACGCTGACTCTTTAAAAACCGCAGCCGAACGCCTCCAACAAAAACTCGGAAATAGCGCCGTTTTCCTCGGTTCTATCCCCGAACCCGATAAAGTTAGCTTAGTTGCAGCCTTTAGTCCCGAAGTGAATAAAAAAGGCTTACAAGCCGGTAAATTTATCGGACAAATTGCCAAACTCTGCGGCGGTGGCGGCGGCGGTAGACCCAACCTAGCACAAGCTGGCGGACGCGATCCCAGCAAGCTTCAAGAAGCCTTAGAAATTGCTAAAAAACAGCTAACTGAAGGCTTACAATAATCTCTCAGGGTGGACAAACGTCCACCCTTAATTTTAATCATGATTTTGCTGCCATTTCAGTTAAAACCCTGGTTGACTGACAAATCTTTTTCGTAGGTTGGGTTGAGGTACGAAACCCAACATAAGCCTGGCTGCGGTTGGGTTACGAATGGCGCTAACCCAATCTACACCTACGGATAATATGCAGCCGTTACCCGCAGCAGTCAATAAGAGCCTTGGCTCACAAATAAGTAATGATATACTTCGCAAATCTAGAGCCTCTGGTCAAAATCCGTTAACTGTAAATAAGATTACAATCAAACAATAGATTTGCCAATCAAACAAAAGATACCACAAATGAACAAGCCAGATTTTTTGAAAGCTTTTCAGCCGGGACAAAAATTAATTTCTCGTTTGGGTCACATGACTTTAACATCCTATCAACTTGGACATTTAATTTTAACTTCTGGAAAGTTAGTGGCTTGTGACCCTCTAGTTTTTCCAGGTACAGACCCTTTTGATGTCCAATTTAAGCCTGGTCATTATCCAGTTATTTTGAGTGTGGCACACAATTCCAAGGATGATAATATAACAGTTGCTTATGCAATGCTTCGCCTGAGCGAACAAATCCCTGTGAAATGGGAATTAGCTACTAAATTTGGTGAAAACTTAAGTACACTTTCAGAAAATGAAGTATTTGGTTATGGGGTTGACTCTGGCACAGGTTGTTTTATGGACGCGGATACTAGTCAAATTATTGTAGATCAATGTTGGGAAGCGGAAACTTATGAAGAAAGTTTGACTTGCAAGCTAGAAGAAACAATAGAAGAAAATTATAGCCTAGGATACAATTGGGCTAATCTGTGCGTAGATGACTCTACACAAGCAAATGTGATTGCATTTGATTCAGGTGTGGGTGATGGTTTCTATGCTTCTTATTTTGGACTTGATATTGAGGGTTGTATTGTGGCAGTTGTAACAGAGTTTTTGTCAGGAGAATTACCATAATAATTTTAACCTTTACCTGTAGCGAACTGCAAACATTCAGAGATAAAACTGCAAACAAGGCGATGTGTGAAATCACATTCACTGCAAATAAAGGGAGTTTCAAAAACACAATCGCTGCAAATGAAACTGCAAACCTAATTTTCAAACCGCAAACAAGGGGTTTCAAACCACAATTACTAAAAATAAGCTATAACCTTTACTGGAAGAGAGATAGAGGATTTATGTGTTTATAGGTGTCCAAATTATACGAACTTTTACACTGGACGGATATGTAGATTTAATTAGCGATTAACTGAACGCTAAGAAAACAGAAAAATTTTCTATGGGGTATTTCTTGTATTGCTTTAATTTCCCTCAGTTGCGTAGGTTGGGTTTCGTACCTCAACCCAACACAAACCTGGCTGCTGTTGGGTTACGAATGGCGCTAACCCAACCTACGACTTCGGGTTTTATTTCAGTATTTTATAGGAATTATGGAAGCGGTTAACCCAATTCTTAAAGATGTTTCAAATGATGAGAAGAAACACCGACAAGACGGTTTCCTGCTTTATCTTCGCAGACTGTCATACCGCTACGATCGATCGCTAGAATTCGCAACTCTTGATTGCCATAGTCTTGCTGAATTCTCAAATCTGAACCAACATATTGAACGCAGTCTCCTTGCAAAAACTCTCCAAACTGGAGACCCTGAACTAGGGGACACAAATGTAACATAATAGTTTCATGTCCTTGTAGATTGCCTCATTCAACAGTTTAAGATTAACTGAGTTGATGAGTCGCCGTATCAATGTACTGAGCCACTGAATTTTCTAAGGCGTTTTGCTCATCGGGATAAAGTTGTAGAAGCTTCAGCTTTCCTCGAATAAAGTTCCTTAAGGACAAACGCACGCTTTCTAAGTCTGCGCGTAACTGTCCGGCCCGAAAAGCCCGATCGATCGTTGGATAAGATTGAGTATCAGTGACACTTGTACGTTTTTCTGACATCCAACATTGAAAGATATAACCATCGGGTTGTTGGGTAACTTGAATGACCCATCCGTGATAGAACTCTTCAACGATCATAGCGATTGTGTTTATAACATTTCTGCAATATAGATATAGCCAGAGCGCTGAGAACAAGCTGAACGAGACTCAAAAATTAACCTGACTGATTTTTAACTCAGCACTTTGCTTGCATCTGTCTAGAGAATGAATTGCGCTCTTCTCTAGACCCAGAATACTGTAGCGTTATGCATCTCTTGTGCAGGAAATATGCAGAAATCGTGCAGATACAGTGCAAACTTCCGGTCACTTCAACCGATATCCTAACCCATGTACCGTTTGAATGAAATCATCGGGTGCGCCTTGAGCTTTAAGCTTTTGTCGCAGTCCCCGGATATGAGAATTCACGGTTTCTGCGACGGGTGACTCATCTGCTGACCATAATTGTTCAATAATGCCCGATCGGCTTAAAATGCGCCTACCACTTGCAACCAGTAACTCTAGCAGCGCGTACTCTTTGGGGGTGAGGGCGAGGAGTTGGTCTGCGTAAGTTGCCTCATGGGTGCTAGGATTCAACTGGAGACAGCCCCAATGTAGGGTTAACTCAGTGGTTGATAGTCCCCGTCTCAGCAAGGCGCGAACGCGGGCCATTAACTCTTCAAGATCGAAGGGTTTGGTGACATAATCATCGGCACCTGCATCTAGACCCACAATTTTATCAGCAACGGTATCCCGCGCAGTCAGCATCAGGACGGGAACTGCACCTTTGAGGTGTTGGTGTTTTTTCGTTTCTGCCATTCGCAACTGCTGACAAAATTGAATCCCGTTCATTTTGGGAAGGGTGACATCTAGAATAATTAGATCGTAGGCGCTGATTTCAGTTAGATTCCAAGCCGTGAGTCCATCCCGCGCCACATCTACGACATACTGGCGGCGAGTGAGAACTTCTGTTAAGACCTCTGATAATTGCACATCGTCTTCAGCAATCAAAATCCGCATAGACTATGCCACGATTAAAAAGTGGGTTTATTTGTAGCATTCATGAAATGGCTGCTTGAGGAGAAGGCGATCGCCTGTAGTTTGGCAGCAATCTTATTGCTGTTGGGGTTGGTCAACCTGGTGTCTTCTAAAAATACAACAGAGTTGGTAGAAAACGCCAACCAGGTTCAATCGACCTACAATGTCTTGGGAACGCTAACCGATTTTTACGCTGCTATGAGCGTAGCAGAGTCGGGAAGGCGCGGCTATATTTTTTCGGGCCGGGAGGAGGAATTAAGCCGCCATCAGACAGCAGTAGAAGAGATGGAAGTGGAGTTAAGCGAACTCCAGCAATATGCGGTTCTCAACGGGGTTCAACAGCAACGCCTCCAGCAGTTGGAGCAATTAACCCGACAGCGGATGGTACTCTTTGAGCAGTCTATTGAACTGTATCAGCGCGATCGCTCTTTAGAAGCTATGCAAACTCAGCACGCGATCACCGATCGCAGCGTGCAGATCCGCGAACAGATTCAAAGCCTATTAACTGAAATTAAAAATACCGAAAATCAACAACTGCAAGATTCTTTAAAACAAGCTCGACAAAATATACAATATCGCTCTACCATTGAACGGGCAGGAATCCTTTTAATTGTGGTGGTGGCTTGCGGTGTCGTGTGGGTCTTTTATTGGGGACAACGACGAAGACAACAATTTCAAGAATTGGAAAAAACCTTAGCTCAGGAACAGGAACTTAGCAATCTTAAATTGCGTTTGTTTTCCATGATTTCTCATGAATTTCGCACGCCGTTGAGCGTCATTTTAGTTTCTTCTCAACTGTTAACTGAGATTTTAGAGTTTAAGATTGAACCAAGTCAGTTAAAGAATTTATATCGGATTCAAAATTCAGCGAAACTGATGAATCGATTAATTACTGATTTGCTCACCCTGACGAGAGCAGAGGCGGGAAAGCTGGAACATCAACCCGAATGGCTAGATATTGAAGAGTTTTGTCTGAATTTACTAGATGATTTTCAATCTTCTCATGCGGTACAGCATGACCTTCAATTTACCAGTCAAGGTGAATTTGGGCGAGTTTACCTGGATGAGAAATTATTGTATTCCATTATGAGTAACTTATTACTCAATGCGATTAAATATTCTCCGTCAGGAACCCAAGTAACATTAAAAATTGAGGGCGATCCAGAACAAATTATCTTTGAAGTAGAAGACCAAGGGATAGGGATTCCAGAAGAGGAAAAAGCGAATATTTTCAACCCCTTTTATCGCGGACAAAATGTTGAGGGAATTTCAGGCAGCGGTTTGGGATTGGCTGTGGTTAGCAAGTGCGTGGAAATTCAAAAGGGGAGGATTGAAGTTAATAGTCATGTGGGAGAAGGGACAAGGTTTAGAGTGTATATTCCTCGGATTGATAAAGATGCAATTCCTTTAGGCATTCCTACGGGAAGCGTCGATTGATTTTCTCAGCAGATTCTAGCCATGAAAGCGACTCTCGATCAACTTGCCTCAATCTCCATCTTTACTCAACTCCAGCCGGAACAACTAACCCGCTTGCAGCCTCATAGCGTGGTGCAAACCTATCAAACGGGTGAAATTATCTCTCATGAGGGCGATCGCCTCTCTCCCCGCCTCTATGCCCTAATTGCAGGATTGTTGCGAGTCAGCAAAACGGCTAGCAACGGTAAAGAGACGATTCTGCGAACCCTCGCCAATGGCGATATCTTCGCCGCCCCCGCCCTATTTGGCAATGGGATCGCCCCCGCAACAGTGATTGCAGAGAGCGAAGTGCAAGTGCTGATGGTCGATCGCGTGGCCTTGCTTGCAGCGATCCAAGAAAATCCCGAAATCGCCTTGCACATGATGGCCGTATTTAACCAGCGACTCCAGCAACTCCACGAAATGGTACATGGGTTAGTTTCCGAGAGGGCGATCGTCCGGTTAGCCCGCTTGATTCAATATGCCGCCGAAGTTCCCGGAATGCCGGTTTCTCAGCAGGGAATTTGTCTGCGCCAGCCCCTTTCCTATTATGAGATTGCCCGCAGTATCGGCATTACCTATGAAGAATGCGTGCGCCTGTTTAAGCAACTCAAGCCGATCGTTTCCTATCGTCGCGGGGGGAAAATTACGATTTTGGATTGGGAAGGCTTAGAGGCGATCGCGCGCGGGAGCGGAAACTAAATCTAGGATAACGCTGACCAGCAGATCGGATTCTATCGGCTTCGCCAGATGACGCTGAAAGCCCGCCCGCAGCGCTTGCTCTTGGTTCGTCTCCCCCGCATAGGCTGTCAGCGCGATCGCCTTCAGTTGCGCGTTAGGGGCAGAACCCCGCGCCCGAATCGCCTGTATCAATTGATAGCCATTCATCCCTGGCATCCCAATATCGCTAATTAACACATCAAATGAGGCTTGCGCGATCGCAGCCAACGCCTCGCGAGCAGAACCCACCGCCGTCACAATTGCCTGATTCTGCGTTAAAGTAAAGCTCAAAAAATCTCGCGTATCCGCATCATCATCCACCAGCAAAACGCGCAAGTCTTTGAGAAGCAAAGATTCGCCATTGCGATCGCCCCCTTCCCCTCCATTCATCCTTTCCCGCACCCCTTCTACCTGCAATAGAGGCAAACTTACCGTAAACGTTGCCCCTTGCCCCTCTCCCAAACTCTCGGCTTGCACCGTTCCCCCATGCAGTTCCACCAAATGCCGCACAATAGCTAACCCCAACCCCAAACCCCCAAATTGGCGCGTCGTCGTACTATCTTGCTGGCGGAAATACTCAAAAACATAGGGCAGAAAATCGGGGTGAATGCCCTTACCCGTATCGCAAACCCGAATTTGAACCATTGAATCAACGCGCCCCAACTGCACCTCCACCTGTCCCCCAGGGGGTGTAAACTTCACCGCATTGCTGACTAAATTCCAGATGACCTGCTGAAGGCGAGCCGCATCCCCTAGCACCTGTACCGCAACCGGAGGGAACTGAGTTTGCACCTTGATAGACTTGGCTTCTGCTGCCAATTCTACCGTTGCGATCGCCGCTTCAATCGTCGAGGCTAAATTCACCGGAGCCATATTCAGCGCCAGCTTCCCCTTCAAAATCCGGGAAACATCCAACAAATCCTCAATCAGTTGGGTTTGCAACTTCGCATTACGCTCAATCGTTTCTAACGCCGTCGCAGTCATGGTCGCATCTAACTTGCCTCTACGGAGCAATTGAGACCACCCTAGAATCGGATTGAGAGGCGTTCGCAACTCGTGGGATAACACCGTTAAAAACTCATCTTTAATGCGGTTAGCCGCCTCCGCTTCCTCCCTAGCCGCTTCTGCCCGTCGCAAGTTTTCCGCCCGTTCCCGTTCCCGCTGCGACAGCAGATTCGCGGCAAATTCGAGAGACTGACCGAGAAAGACCACCTCTCGGATCGATAGCGAACTCACTTGAGGATGTTCCCCCTTTGCTAGGGCTGCCGCCGCGTCGGCTGCTAAGGTAATGCTGCGCGAAATTTGCCGCGAGAGGATAAAAGCGCCGATACCGCTGACTAAAAGCAGGGCAAAACCCGAACCCACAGCTAGCCTCATTGCTTGCCGGGTGGGGCTTTGAATGACATCCACGGGAACTGTAACGGCTGCTGTCCAAGGGGAGTTGCCAATCTGACTGAAGGCAATATAGACGCTGATGTTGTCTAAGGTTGTATCTCGGTAAATGCTCTCCTTGGATTGGGTAATGCGCTGGAGAAAGGAAGGCGTACCGCGTTGACCGACAAAGCGTTCGGGTTCGCGGGTGCGGGCAACGACAACCCCTAAACCGTCTACGATGGTGCGCGTCCACTCGCCCTCAATGCTGGTTTGGGCTTGTACCACTTGGGCGATCGCCGCCTGATTGAGGATGGCGGTGAGGATATACTGAAGCTGACCCTCTCGGATCACCGGAATGCGGACGGGAACGCCGGATAAGTTGCGCTTGAGGATAGAGGGCGAAAAATTCCCAATTGCAGGCTGATTGGTTGTTACCACCTGTTGCAAGCTATCTCGTTCTGAGGCTTGGGGCAAAGGTTGACCGAAGGGTTGTAGCGTGTTGACGAGTTGCTGACCGTCTGGGGAGATCAGAATGATTGTCACCCAAGAGGCTTGCGTCTGGACGACTTGCATGGCTTCCTGATGAAAGGCTTCCAGATCGTTTGAGGTGAGGGATTCTAAGGCGGTTAGGGCCTGAAGCGTCCGAGTGGTGCTGGACAGTTCTCGGTCTACGGCGGTGGCGAGGTTGCGGGCCGCGAGAAGGATGCGTCGTTCTGAAGCCGCTTGCTCTTGGCGCGAGAGTTGATAAACAACTGTAACGGCGAATAACATTACGGGTACTAAGGTTCCGGCAACCAGTAACACTAAATACCACCTTAAGGACAGCATCCGGCTATTGGTATTGGGGGGGTGAGAATACTCATTGATAGAAGTAGGTTGTTGGCTAGCAAGCCTCAACCCTTCCGTCTGAATTGACTCGATTTTCCGCCATAGATTATTCATAGGCTGCGCTGCGGCGAATGTTGGGGAAAAAGATTACTCTGGCTTTGCCTAAAAGGACGTTCACTATTGCTCCCCACGAAGATTCGCGCGACAACTCTAATGAATACATCTACCTAGTCCAATGGGTTTTCTTTCCCTTAGTCCAGATTATGATAACAATTTGACCGGGCAATGATGCGATTTTCGCTCCTCACAGTTTTCCTCATGTCTCTAAAGATTAAGATTATGGATTAAATCGTCATCTATCGATGAATTGTAGTACAATACTACATTGAATGCGATCGCCCTAACAGGAGCAAACAATATGAAAGAGCTTGTCACCCTTCAGACCGTTACTCATATCCCTTCATAATTCCGCAACCTCCAATGTTTTTCGATTTATTCAATTCTGAGATCGAGAACGTTCCTCTGCGAGCGTTGCGGCACGCAATCGCAAGCATTGAGGTAACTAAAAGTGAACTTAGAATCTTTAGGCTGGAATCATTTTTTCGCTGATAACTTTAGCGCGTACCAAGAACAAGGCTACACCGCAGGTCGAGTCATTCAACAGCAGAAAAATCGCTATATCATCTCCAGCCAATCGGGAGAAATATCCGCCGAAATTAGCGGCAGAATGCATTACCAAAACTCCTTTCCAGCCGTAGGAGATTGGGTTGTTATTGGCGAGAAACAAGCGAAAATCTACGATATTTTGCCCAGAAAGAGTAAGCTATCCCGCAAAATCGCCGGAACTCAAACGGACGAGCAAATTATTGCTACCAACATCGACACCATCTTTCTCGTTTCTGGCTTAGATCGAGATTTTAACCTCAGAAGAATTGAGCGCTATTTGGTCTTAATTTGGGAAAGCGGCGCAACGCCTGTCATTATCTTAAATAAAGCCGATTTATGCCCCAATCTAGAACAATATCAAGCAGAACTAGAAACAATTGCTTTGGGCGTCCCCATTATTTGCATTAGCGCCTTGAACAAACAAGGGCTTGAAGCCTTATTGCCTTATCTAGAATTCGGGAAAACAGTCGCTTTAATCGGTTCTTCTGGCGTGGGCAAATCGACGATTACTAATCAACTCGCCCAACAAGAAATGCAAGCCGTCAATTCCCTCCGCAAAGATGCGCGGGGGAGACACACAACCACCCATCGCGAATTAATTGTTCTCCCCTCTGGAGGTTTATTAATCGATACTCCCGGAATGCGAGAAATCCAGTTTTGGCAGGGTGAAGAAGGATTGCAAGAAACCTTTTCTGATATTGACAAACTCGCCCGTTTGTGTCGTTTTCGCGATTGCCAACATGATACAGAACCAGGCTGTGCCGTGCAACAAGCCCTCTTAGAAGGAACTCTGAGCCAACACCGCTTTGCCAGTTACCAAAAACTGCAACAAGAGTTAGCGTATGCTCATCAACGACAAAACAAAAAAGCCGCTTTAGTAGAAAAAGAAAAATGGAAAAAAATCCATAAAGCCCTGCGAAAAAATCCCAAGGGTTAGCTGTATTGACGCACTTCCCCATTCTTGGGAATCCACAGGAAACAAAGGTTTTCTAGTATTGTTCTACTAGGTTTTGATCCCCCCTAACCCCCCTTACAAAAGGGGGGAACCGGAGTCAAAGTCCCCCGCCAAATGGGGGATTTAAAAAGATTTCCTGGTTGACTAACAATCAAGATAATCGTGTAGGTTGGGTTGAGGTACGAAACCCAACACAACCCTGGCTGCTGTTAGGTTACTAAATTCCCGAACTGCGCCCTAAAAAAGGGGAGTTTAACTTCCTCCCCCCATCTCCCCATCTCCCCATCTCCCCATCTCCCCATCCCCCCATCCTCCTAACCCTCAGACAAGGTGAGGAGAAAGGCTAAATTAGCCTCTGCTTTCAGGGCGTGGGGGGCATTAGCGGGCATAAAGATAAATACACTAGGTTCTAAGGGTATCTCTTTTCCTTCTAGAGTTAGGGTTCCTTGTCCTTCAAGGACATAGATAACAGCATTCCGCGTTGAGGTGTGTTCGGTAATATCTGTACCCGCCGCTAGACAAAAGAGCGTGTATTGACAACTGGGAACCTTGAGCAGGACTTTGCTGAGTACGCCTGTTTCTGCATACTCAATTTTGTCTTGGAGTTGAGCAACGAGCGATTCTCCTGGGGAGAGGCTTTGCGATCGCACTGTCGGGGTATTCATAACTTTTCTCCTAAATTGACTTCCGTTCAGCAGATAAAATCAGGTAGCCTAATTCCCGTTCGTACTGCTTAAAGACGCGCCGGATCGCGAAGAGGCGATCGCGCAAACCGGGTTGAGTCAGTACGTTCCAGAAAAACTTGCTCGCATCTACCCATCCTTCATCCTGGATAATGCGAGTGGGGTTCAGCAGTTCCATCGCCCCAGTTTGGCGTTGTACCACCTCAAACCCGGTAGTTTGGCACAACTCAATCCACTCTTGTTCCGATAGGGGAGTAGAATTGACGCGCAGGGCTGCGGCTAAGGCTTGGTGAATTTCGGTTTGACTCGCACGCGCCAGCAACTCATGGGAAAGAAACCGTCCTCCTGGCTTGAGGCGATCGCAAATCCCTTGTAAAACCTTCGCTTTCCCTAGAGGGGATTGCATCGTTAGAATGGCTTCAGCTAGCACGCAATCAAATTGTCCGGGAATGCGTTCTAAATGAAAAATATCCCCTTCAATGACTTCAACGCGATCGCTCAAACCCGCAGCTTGAATATTGACACGGGCGCGGGCGACACTTTCGGGATTTTTTTCAACGCCCACCACCCGAACGCCGTATTGTTGAGCCAGAGCGATCGCGCTATAACCAAAACTGGCAGCCAGTTCTAAAACAGTTTCCCCCGGCTGAAATTGCGCCCACTGGCACAGTTGAAGCGTTGCAGCCTTACCACCCGGACGCAAAATTTTCTTACCCGCCGCCGCCATCACTTGATGAGCGCTAGCGGTTTGTAAATTCAGGGTTGATGGAGTCATGGTTGGTTTCCCAGTAGCCGATAGTTCTACTGTGCCAAACCTGTTCTCAGAAGAATATGAGCTACCTCAAGGACGCTCAATAGTTTGAGCATTGAGCCATTGGGCAAACTGAGATTGACTTTGAGAGAGTAAGGTTTGGCGATCGCCATATTCCACAACCTTGCCTTGCTCTAAAATTAGGATGCGATCGGCTCGTTTCAAGGTCTGCAAGCGATGGGCAATAATAATCCCCGTCCGGTTGCTCAACAGTCGATCGATAGCCCGTTCTAAAAGAGCTTCCGTTTGGGGATCAAGGCGAGACGAGGCTTCATCTAAAATCACTAAACTGGGATTTTTGAGAAAAACGCGCACTAAAGCCAGTAACTGGGCTTGTCCGGCGGAAAGTCCGCTACTCTCGGCCCCCAGTTGCGTATTGAGTCCGTTGGGAAGCGACTTTAACCAGGGACTTAACAACAGCGTTTCCATTGCTTCCAGAATCACAGTATCGCTAATGTGCGGATCGAAAAAGGTGAGATTATCTCGAATGCTGGCTTGAAATAACTGCACATCTTGGGTAACTAAGCCGACGCGCTGGCGGAGTTGAGACAGACAAGTTTTAGCGATCGCGCCCTCTCCTAACCGAATTTCACCCGATTGAATATCGTAAAATCGCAATAGCAAACGGGCGATCGTACTTTTACCGCTTCCCGTTCTCCCCAGAATGCCTAAGACTTGACTGGGGGGAAGTGAAAACGAGACATTGTGTAGCGTCCACTCGTCTGGGTTTTGACCCTGATAGCGAAAGTACACGTTTTCAAAGGTGACTGCACAAGCTGTTGAGGGTAGCGGTACGCCCACTGATTGCTTTAAACGAGGCTGGATACTCAATAACTCGCGGATGCGATAGATGCTGGCTTCTACCTGTTGCAGTTGTTCGAGTTCTTCGCGAATGCGTTCGATGGGTTGCGAGAGCAGATTGGTGTAGTGAAAAATGAGGTAAGCGGTGCCAATCGTAATCGCGTTTTGCTGCCACAAATAGGCAGAAAGAGTGAGGGCGATCGCATTTCCCAGGGTAAATAAGCCCACGCTGCTAAACCACAGTACCGTACTGGCAAACCGGGCCTGGTGATAAACCGGAAGCCAGCGTTGCAACAAGGCATAAAACCGATACATTACGTAGGGAACTGCACCATTCGCACAGAGGTCTTCGCGTCCAGAAATTTGTTCGCTCAATGTGCCATAAAATTCGGCGCTAATTTGACGATATTCGGCCCAAGGCGCGATCGCACCAGAACGCAACCCCAATAACACCGATAGCGCCACCCCGGCGAATAGGGTGAGACTCATCCCCGCAAAGGGGTTCTCAAACCACAAAACCACTAGAATGCCGATTAAGAGAATACCGTTACCGAAGACATGAATCACTAACTGCGAGAAAAATCGCGACAAAGCATTGACATCGCCATCTACCCGCTCTAGCAATTCTCCTGGCGTGTGAGCCTTATGGAACGATAAGTCGAGTTGGAGACAATGGGCAACCAAGTCAGATCGCAGCGCATTTGTGGCAGTCCAAGCAACCGTTTCGCCCCAATAGGTGGCGCTGAGTGAGAAGACTTGCGTTAGAAAAGCGATCGCACTAAACGCCAGTGCAGCCCAAGGGAGCGATCGCGCTTCGCCTCCGGTAAAGATCGTATCGATAAAATAACTGAGAATTTGCGGATTGATAATTTGCAGCGCAATGCTAGTCAAAAGCGCGATCGTTAAGCCCACAACTGCGCCCCATTGTGGCTTGAGATAATCTGCTAAAAGCGCTCCATATTGCTGAAGGGGAATTTGCATAAAAAAGCCGCGTTAACATCGATCGAGGGAAACTCATTGACGATCGAGCGATCCGCCTCACCCCCGATCCGCAAGCCTTTTCAGGCTGTTTCATCCCCTGTTCATTCCCCCGGTACAGCCGTTTTCAGATCCATAAAGTACGCTCTCGTCCCCCTGACGAAGGGAGATTTAGGAGGATCGATCCGGATTGACTGACACTCACGGCTGAAAGTCCTATGAGTCGCGTCGGTTGGATTGGCGTTAGCGTCATCCAACAGCAGCCAGGGTTGGGTTTTGAACCTCAACCCAAGCTATGCGACTGACGAAGGTGTCTCTCCTCCCATCAAAAAACGCCATAACAGCATTGCGTCAGCGCGGGGAATGACCAAAAAGCTGAAAATTTGGGTTCTGTACGCCACTGAGTAGCCCAGAAGGGGGTTGAGGTGAGAGGGCGATTCCCCTAGGGATTCTCCCGCTCGAATTCCTGAACCCTTCCTTCTGTCATAGGTTGGATCGAACTCGATCCAACCTAAAACAGAAGATTGGTCAGCAAACTGGGGCTAAAAAAGCAAGGAATCGGCATAACCCGAACGTTCAGAATATCGTAAAGTCCAACTCTGATGTAAGCCGTTTTTGGCTCCTAGCGGGAGTTTTTTGGCTCCTAAACGGAATTTTTGGGTTTTTGCTCTACTAAGTATTTCAACAAGTCGTCAATTGTAGCTTTAGCGATAATCGGTCCCCACCCGATCCAGTAGTCGGGAACCAGATAGACGCGCTGCGTTTGCATCGCTTTGAGTTGTTGCCATAGGGGATTAGCCTTCAAGCGGTTTAAGTTTTCTCGCGCGGCTTGACTGGCTTGTGAGGTATCTTCCCCAGTCCAGACAAATAGGACATCGCCATCGGCTTTTTCTAAGCGTTCCAAACTAATCGAGACTTGAATAGGGTTGCCAAACCGTTGTTGAGCATCAGAAGCAGAAATGTTTTGAGCCTCCGGTCGTGCCAGTCCCGCATCTTGTAAAATGGTTCCCACAAACGAATCGCGTAGATAGAGGTTGATGCTGTCGGGATAGATTCGCACAACCGACACTTGCGGCGGAAAAGGCAACCCTTGGGAAGAACTGGCAGCTTCGATCGCCTCGTGCAATGCTGAAGCGCGATCGCGATATTCACTCATTATCTGTTGGGCGATCGCTTCCCGGTTGAGAACCTGACTAAACTGGTGAAACACCTCTTTCCACTGACCGCTATGCTCAAAGTTGACAAGCACCGTTGGCGCAATGCGCGAGAGTTGGGGATAGATGGCTTGATGATGCCCTAAACCGATAATGAAATCGGGTTTGACGGCTAATATCTGCTCTAAATTGGGTTCCCCGGCTGCGCCCACATTGGCTGTTTCCCCAAGCGTTCTGTGAAGATGAGCCGGAACCCTTTCCGATAGGGTACCACCGACGGGTTGAACGCCGAGAGCGATCGCATTTTCCAAGGAGGCTATATCTAAGGTAACGAGGCGTTGAATTGTATTGGGAACGCAGGTTACGCCCGCTGCGTGTTCCACAACATAGCAGTCGGTTTGAGATCCGGCGTTATCCACTCTCGCACAGGCGATCGTTTGCCAGCAGGTTAATAACATTAACCCAGTTAAGAGCAACCACCGCAATTCTCGTCTAGTCATCAAAATTCCTCCAACTCAATCTCCCGTCGGTTAGCTTACGCGAGTAACCCAACATCCTATAAGGGTTGGGTTTCACTTTCGTTCTACCCAACCTACGCCACGCGCAACTTTAAAAATCAACGGAAACTGTCCCCAAAACGGTGAAAGGTGCGCCGGGAGTCACATTCAACCGATAACTGGCTGAAGTGAAATACTCCGTATTGAATAGGTTTTGAAAATTCAACTGCGCCCGCCAATTATTGCGACGGTAGAATAAGGCCGCATCCGTCCGAAAATAGCTCGGTAAGATAAAGGTATTTTCTAAATCTCCTTGGCGATCGCCCACAAAGAAAGTCCCCAAACCAAAACCTAACCCTTGCAGATTGCCCTGTTGAACCTCATAGGTTGTCCACAGGCTAAATTGATTCTCTGGTACGCTGGTCAGTCGATTGCCTACAATCGGTCGATTATCTTGGCTGACAAAAGCATCCAGATAGGTATAGGCGGCTGTGATATTCCATCCCGGTAAAATTTGACCGCCTAAACTCAATTCAATCCCCCGACTGGCAACTTCCCCCGTCTGTAAGGAAAAACCGGGATTGTTTGGATCGGGAGTCCTCACATTTTGTTTGCGAATATCAAAGGCTGCTAGGGTTAAACTGAGGCGCTCTAACAAATCGGCTTTAACCCCCACTTCCAATTGCCGACCCGTTTCCGGTTCAAAGGTTGAACCATCTCGGTTGCGAGTAGCCCCAAATGCGGGTCTAAATGAGGTGCTATAAGACGCATACAGGGAGACGGGGGGAATCGGTTGATAGACTGCGCCCAGTCGAGGGGTAAAGCGATCGTTTCTGAGGACAAATTCATTTCTCGGTTCGCCGACATCTCGCGTTGTCCGAAATTGATGGATATGATCGTAACGAATTCCGGCTAGCACCTTAAAGTTAGGGAAGATCTCCATTTGATCTTGCAGATAGACCCCAATGGTATTGATCCGATCGTCTCGGAAAAATTCTGGCTCAATGGGAAAGCGCCGTCGGGTATAAACCGGGTTAAAGATATCAATTGATGGATACTCGTTGCTGAACTGAAAGAGTGGATTTTCTGAATCGCGGCGGTATTCGGTGCCAAACAAAATCTGATGTCTGACATAGCCTGTGTTAAACTCCCCGACGACTTCAGCATTGGTGAAAAAGCGGCGATAGGTTCCCCCGGCATAGTATTCATAGCGTGCCAGTTCGCCCGTTTCTTCATCAATGGAATCGAAAAGGGGTCCATATCGCTTCGGCGTATATTGGGTATATTGCAGGGCGTGCCGCAACGAAACGTTGGCGTTAATGCGATGGTTGAGACGGTAGCCGAGGTTAAACTGGTCTTGCTCAAACTCAGCAAAGGGTTCTCCTAAAAAGCGATCGCGCGGCACATTAGCCGGCCGTCTGCCAATGGCGACTATCCCTTCATCAATGGTTTCGCGGTCCCTAGTATATTGACCGTAAAAGTCGATAGAAGTATTGGGGGTAATATCCCAGGTGAGGATGGGCGACACCAGCAAGCGTTCGCCGTTGACGAAATTGCGAAAACTGCCGTAGTTATCGTAGGAAACGTTGAGGCGATAGCGCAGGCTACGGTCTGCATTTAACGGCCCAGAGAAATCGATTGCCCCTTGGTAGGTGTTAAAGTTACCCGCAGTGGCTGAAAAGGAGTACAAGGGGTCTCGTAGCGGTCGTTTGGGGACAAGATTAATCACCCCACCCGGTTCCCCTTGTCCAAAGAGAACGGAAGCTGGCCCTTTCAGCACTTCCACGCGTTCGATATCGGTGGTACTTAAGGGCGATAGGGAGGTGATGTTAATTCCCCCACGCAAAATACTGTTAGGGGTCAAAAATCCTCGAATCAGGATACCGGGCCCCGCGACACTGGTTCCCCGTCCACCTGCTGGAGAAACGCCGCCGACGGTTTCTAAGGCGGTTTCGAGTTCTCTAACTTGGCGGTCTTCTAAAACTTGTTGGGGAACGACTTGAATCGAGAGGGGAACATCCCGTAAGGGGGTGTTGGTGCCTGTGGCGGTACTGGCGCTGAATGGGTTGTAGCCGTCTTCGCGATCGCCTGTAACGAGAATTTCAATATCGGGTCGATCGGCTTGCGGGTTGAGGCTATAGGTTAAGCCTCCGGTTCTGAGGATAACGGCCGATCTGGGTAAGGTATTATTTCCGGTGACGCGAATCCGAATATTGCTGCTATCTAGCTGGGTAACGCGGACGCTGGTAATATCGTCTGTTGGGTTATCAACGCTGAATTCTTGAGCGTTGGGTAAGGCCAGTCTGGCATTGGGAATATCGGCAACTAAAGCGTTGCCTTCGGTGCGAAACTGGTTGGAATCGACGGCTAAGGGTCTACCCTCGGCGGTTTGCAGGACGATTTCTACCCCAGTATCCATGCGGTTGAGGTTAATGGCGGTGATGGGGGCGATCGCCGCTTCAATTTGAGCGATCCACTCTTGCACGGTGGTTGCTGGGGAATGCTCTTGTTTCAGGTCAGCAAGGTATATTTCCTGACTTTTCTGGGGTGGGGAAATTACGGTTTCCGTTTCCCCAAGTTCTGGAGCATCAGCCGCATCCGAGGATAGGGTTTCTTCCGCCCACCCTGGTAGGCTAACTAAACTACTGGCTAGAATGACTATCCAGCTATAGTGCCGTAACTTGATTGTTCTCATCTTCCCCACACCAATCGAGAGCTTTAACTAGGAATAACTCTCAAGAAGATACCGGGAAACGGGAGGGAATAGACGCTCTTGTTGACTCCTAGGCGGAATTTTTTGAACGCTAGGCGGAATTTTTGTAACGAACTTGGTATTCTTTGGGGGTGAGGCCAAACTTTTTACGAAAGGCGGCGGCGAAATAACTACGATTGACAAATCCAATTTTTTGTGCAACTTCCGATACATTCAATCGCCGTTCTTCAAGCAACTGTCGCGCATACTCTAGGCGATACTCGTGAAGATAGCCAAAGACTGTTTTACCAAAGACTTGGCGAAATCCCCGTTTCAGCGTGCAGTCATTCAATCCCACTTGTCGCGCTAATTCCAACAGGGAGGGGGGTCGATCGAAACGCTGCAACAGAATTTCTTTAGCATAGTAAATGCGATCGACATCATCCGGCTTTAAAGCTGGGATAACGGGAGAATTCTGGGTTTGTTGAAGTTCTTGGTCGATCAACAGTGCCATCAGTTCCCACACCTTGCTTTCTAGATAAATGCGTTTGGCGATCCCTTGCAGGGGACATTGGAGAATCTGCTGAATGGTCATCTGCATTTCGGCGGTAGTGGTTCCGCTGCGAACATAATACGGCTGCGAGTCGGGTTGAAAAAGGTGCTGCAATTCTGGCTGAAGTCTAGTGGAGGCAGGGTTCCAGAATGTGAGGAATAGTGCCGGATCGATATGCACGTTGACTGCAACAAGGCGTTCAGAAGCCGACCATTCGCACTGCTCCACCGGAGCTAAACCGCTACCATATAGCGAGTATTGTCCTGCCGTCGCGATAAAGGAACGATCTCTGATGCCGCCGGAGAGAAAAAAGCTGTATTCTAGGGGGTGTTCGCGCTCTGGACAATGGAGGGTGAGGGGTTCGTGTAGGTGGTAGTTGGCGATCGCCAGTTGCAGTCCATCCCGCAGGCGAATCTCGCGCACCGAACCACACCCCAACTCTTCTGGATAAGGCTGAACCGTTTCCCCGGCTGCTAAATCGATGGTTTCTTCCTCCGCAAACAAAGACCAATATTCCTCCTGAGAAAGCGCGATCGCCATGCCGCCCTTCACCTCCTATTGAAAAAGATTCTTGATTATTCATACCGCGTCTGCCGAATAGATGCAAGAAAACGGGTATTGAGGGGAGTCAAGGAACGGTTGAGGCGATGCGCGTCATTCAGTGGAAAATGGGTACTCCACTAATCTTGAGAAGCGGGTTCTGGGTGCGGTTCAGATAGCGGTGGAACCTTAGCCTTATCGACGACTTGCAAGGTTTCGGGGATGTGTTTCCAGGGAATATCCCCCGCTTTGCTCTTCAGGTAGAGTTCCCCAAATTCCAGCAATGCCGCCGCTTGCGAGGAGGGAACCTTTGTTAAAACATAGGTGGCTTTATCCGTTGCCGAAAAGGAAACCGAACAAGGGCGATCGCAAGTCCATAAACATCCAACTGACCGAATTTCTAAATCATTTTTATGCGCCCAATCTTGATGTAATTTAGCCAATTCTTGATAAAGAATTGCCCCTTCAGACTGTTCGTAATCCACCTCTTTAGAGTGAACGGCATTGCAATATTTGCACACTGACATAACGTGTTTTGCCATTGTTTTTAGGGTTGCTCCACAACATATTTCCAAAGATCGTCAACCACCCGATTCGCCGCGATTAGTCCGCAGCAGCCCCAGTAGGCGGGCACTTCGTAGACGCGATCGCGCTGAACGACATCCAAGCGCGACCAAAGCGGATCGGTTTTCATCTGTTGTAAGCGCTGCTCAGAAGCAGGATCGACATCGTTAAATACAAATAATACGTCAGCATCAACCTCAGCAATCTGCTCTTTACTGATATTAATTTGAATATGCCGCCAGACCCCATTTTCCTGATGAATGTCAATATGTTGTTGATTAGCAGGGCGAGAAAGTCCGGCTTCTTCTAGAATGTAACCGGGAAAAGAACCCCGCTGCATCAACCCCACCCCCTGTTGATGAATCCGAATTAAAGAAACCGTTGGGGGACTCGTCATGTTTGCTTTCAACCCAGCCAAGCGCCGATCGTAGTCTGCTAGAACCTGAGCCGCCTTTTCCGGTTGACCAATAGTCTGACCGATGAACTGCACAATTTCTCGCACCTCTCGCCCATGATTAAAGTCATGAACCACCGTCGGCGCAATTTGCGATAAGCGATCGTACAGGGGTTGGTGATACCAGGAGAACGCCAGAATCAAATCCGGCTTGAGCATGACAATCCTTTCCAGGGAAGGCTCTTGCGGCCGGCCTAACAACGGGATATCCACCAGGCGATCGTCAAGATAGGATGAAAAGGGATTGGCTGCCCCCACCGGCTGAACCCCCAAGGCGAGCAGCGCATCCAGTCCAAATCCATCCAGGGTGACGATCCGCTGAGGGTTCAGCGGAACGCAAGTTTCACCCATAACATGCTGCACCATCTGGCAAGAATTGGGGGGTAAGGCCGTTTCCTGCACCGCCGGACGCTGACAGGCAGAAATAACCAGAAGGGTGCAAACGAGACACAGGCAAAACTTAATCCAGCGCCGCATATTCTAAAACTGGTAGACAACACTTGCCGTAATACTGCGAGGGGTACCCGGATGAACCGCCCCAAAGGTCCCCTCGTAGTATCGTCGATCGAAGGCATTTTTAAAGTTAACCTGCGCCGTCAGATTCGGGTTGAAACGGTAAGCCGCAAATAGATCGACGGTGGTGTAACTCGGTAGCTGATAGACATTGTTTAAGCTTTCCCACCGTTCGCCGACATAAAAGATCCCGCCGCCTAAGCTTAAACCCTGCAAACTGCCATCAAAATCATATTTCGTCCACAAGCTAAAGCGATGGGGAGCCGCTGAAGGCAGGCGATTTCCTTCGGGAAAACGGTTATCGCGGGTAATTTTGGCATCTAGGTAACTGTAGGAGGCAACAATACTCCAGTTGGGGGTAATGCGCCCGCTGATATCTAACTCAATTCCCTGGCTTTCCTGTTCGCCCGTTTGCACGCTGAAGCGGGTATCGGTCGGATCGGGGGTGAGGACGTTATCGCGTTTAATCTTAAACAGGGAGAGGGTTGCGCCCAAAGCCCCATTGAAAAATTCGGTTTTGGCTCCAATTTCATACTGGGTGCCAAAGGTGGGATCGAAGGGATTTCCCGCCGCATCGGTACCGGAGTTAATCTCAAAAGAACGGCTGTAGCTGGCGTACAATGAAACCCAATCCGCAGGCTGATAGACGATACCCAGGCGGGGGCTAAAGTTTTCCACTGTTTGATCGCGAATTAAGGTATCAGTGAGGCGGTTGGTTTGTTGCAGCAGGGCGTTATTATAGCGTCCCCCCAAGAGCAGCTTGAAGCGATCGCTAAAGGAAATGGTATCTTGCACGAAGACCCCAAAGCGGCGTTCCGGGTTGGTGAAGGAACTGCCAAGGGTGAAGGTATCGGTATCGTTACCATAATCGGGATCGAGGATATCTAACAAGACTTCCTCTTGTCCGTTGAAGTTGACTGAGGGAAACTTGCGATACAGATAGTCGGTACCAAAGACAACTTCATGGCGCACTGGTCCTGTAGCAAACCTGCCCGTTACGTCGATTTGACCTAAGTAGTAGGTAATATCCTGCTCGGTGGCGCTTTGCGATCGCTCTAAGGTGCGTCCATCCTCTCGTAAAGCATCGGGGTTTGTATACTGGACAAAATTACGACTCGCATCCACAAAGTTAAACACATTGCGGATTTGCCAGTTCTGGCTAAAGTTATGCTCCAGCGTGGACAAAATCGAGAGGTAGCGAGACTCAAACTCATCCCCCGGTTCATTTAACAGGCGACGAATGGGAAATTGGCGAATGCGGGAAAACGGAACGCCAGGAATTGATAAGCCCACGTCGGTAATCCGATCGTCTCGGTTGTACTCTAACTCAACAGCCCAGCGCGTGCGATCGGTAATTTGCCAGCTAATCACCGGGGCAATGAAAAAGGTACGATTGTTGATAAAGTCGCGGAAACTATTGGCATCCTCGTAAGCGACGTTTAAGCGATACAGAACGGTACGTTCGGGATTTAATGGGCCGGATAGATCGACCGCCCCGCGATAATAGCCAAAGCTACCCACATTCGCCTCAATTTCGGCAAAAGGCACCGATAGCGGTTGTTTTGTTACCAGGTTCACCACGCCACCGGGGGCTAAATCGCCAAACAGTACGGAAGCTGGTCCTTTTAGCACCTCAACGCGCTCGGTATTTGGATTTAAGGAAAATCCGACAAAGTTAGGAAATTCTACCCCGTTGCGGCGATAGTTGCCCGTATTGCTGCCCAGAAAACCGCGTAAAATTAGTTGGTCGTAGGTGCCAAATGCAGGCCCCCCGGAAGTAACGCCGCTGACGTTGCGGAGCGCTTCCCGCAGATTGGTTGCTCTTTGATCTTGCAATACTTCTTGAGGCACAACTTGAATCGACTGTGGAATATCGCGGATCGGGGTAGGGGTGCGCGTGACGCTGGTGGCGTTGGGTACGCGATAGCCTTCTTGGGCGGTTGTGACTACAATTTCAATTTCCTCTCCCGGTCGATCTGTAGGAGGATTGAGACGGTAAGCAAACTCGTTTGCCCTTAAAATAATGGGTTCTGTGGGTAGGGCGTTAGATCCGGTGACGCTGACTTGAAGGGTGTTGGCCCCTATTTGCACAACGCGAATATTGGCAATTTCTGCTGTTGGGTTATCGGCGTTGAATGCTTGCGCTAAGGTTGCATTGGGAATATCCGCAATGAGGCGATCGCCTTCTGTGCGAAATTGGCGACTATCGATAGATAAGGTTTGACCTTCTGCGGTCTCTAAGATAATTTCTAAGCCAGAGTCGCTTTGGTTCAGTCTGACGCCTGTAACGGGGACTGCAATAGCCTCTAGTTGTGCCACCCATTCTTGCACGGTGGTTGCGGGTTGGTTTGCGGTGTAGGTATCGAGTGTCAGAGGCGGAATTTCTGCAACTTCCTCGCTCTCTACTGCTTGCGCCCACCCCATATTGAGCGTGCTAGATAGCACCATGACTAGACCGAGTTGTACCGAAGGAAGAACGTAATCCATCTTTATTGCCACTCCAGACACCACGCTTTGCTTGGGGCAATCTCCATCCCCAGAGCCAGCAATTGTTTAATTGAGAACAGTTCCTAAGAATATACCGGGAAAGTTCCCTCGCTAAAGTTGGAGTTTGATGGCTAGCTGGAGTTTTTAGACGGCTATGCGGATAAAGAGGGTGGGGAGAAACAAGTGCAAAGTACCGAGTTCCGAGTTCCGAGTGAGAAGAGGGTGGGGAGAAAGGAGTGCAAAGTACCGAGTTCCGTAGCTTGCACACCAAGCAGCGGTGTTCCGAGTGAGAAGAGGGTGGGAGATGGGGGGATGGGGAGGTGGGGGAGGAGGAAGAGGGAAACTCTGCTTTGTATGCCTGTTAGCTACAGCACGTTATGTTAGAGAACGCGGCTAAGGTGACTCGATGTTGTCGCGCGTATTCGCTGGGGTTGAGGCCGAACTTTTTGCGGAAGGTGGCTGCAAAGTAACTGCGATCGCTTAATCCAATTTGTCGCGCCACCTCTGCTACGCTGAGATTGCTGCTTTCTAACAAGTGTCGTGCTTGTTCCAGGCGATAGTCCAGCAGATAGCCAAAAACGGTGGTACCAAACACTTGACGAAACCCTTGCTTGAGTTTGCAATCATTCACTGCAACTTGACGCGCCAATTCTAGGAGCGATGGGGGATTGGCGATATTCTGAATTAAGATATCTTTGGCTTGATGAATGCGATCGATGTCGTCGGTTTTGAGAGAAACGCCCTCGCGTCGATGAGAAAGCGATCGCTCAAACTGACCAAACTGAAGGGTCATTAATTCCAACGCTTTCCCTTCTAAATAGAGTTGCTTCATGGCACCGTGGTAGGGACAATGCAGAATTTGGTGGATCGCGGTTCGCATGGCAGGCGTGATGCTGCCTGGGTAATAGTAAGGCTCGATTTTGCCTTCTATGGCTTGGCGAACTTCAAGGGGGAGCGATGCGATCTGCTCTTGGGTGAAGTTGTTGAGAAAATAGGATGGGGCGAATGCAACCTGAAGTCGGGTTAGTTGTTCCCCTGCGGGCCAATCTTCAATCTCTAGGGTATCGGGAGAAGAGCTTAAGTAGGTACGCCCCGATCGTTCGTCTACCCGATCGATGACGCCTTTGATCGTTGTACTCACATCCCCGACAATGAAAAAACTGAGGGTTGACCAGTTGCCCTCGCCATAATGTTCGCTCAACTGGAGATTGCTCTGGGGGACATACTCATAAAACCGCAGTTTCAAACCCTCTTTTAGGGAAACAATCCACTCTTGCACCTTGCCTAGATGGGGAACATAACCTTGCCATCCGATGGTCGAGCTATCGTTGTAACTAACCAGGCTGCCGTTTTGTTGGCTTTCTTCCCATAAATCGTTGCAGTTTTGCCCGGTGAGATTCATCCTCATGGCGATCGCTTGACCTCTGTTGAGAAACTGAATAAGGAGGGGTTAAAGCAGTTGCTAGATGTTCTCATTTACTGGAGAAAGGTGTCAAGAATATCACTGTACGTAGATGGAGGGCAGATCGTTAAAGCTGCCAATCGTTTCCACCCTACCGTTGTTGAGCAGAATAATACGATCGGCGCGTTGCAACACGGCTCGGCGGTGGGAAACGACCAAACAAGTGGGCATCCAGGTTGCGGAGGATGCGGTTAAAGCAAACAGACCCGACCAAAGGGTTTGTTCGGTTTCAATATCAAGGGCGCTAGAAAGATCGTCAAACACCAGTAATTCGGGTTGGCGCAGAAACATGCGAGCCGCCGATGCGCGTTGCAGTTGCCCCCCAGACAGCCGCATTCCTCTAGAACCAATGACCGTATCGAGCCGATCGGGCATCATTGCCAAGTCTCGATCGAAGGCAGCTAGCGCGATCGCCCATTGGAGTTGCTCGTCAGTGTAGTTTAACCCCAAGGTAATGTTATCTCGCAGCGTGCCGCTAAAAAGCTGAGGAACTTGCGGGGTATAGGCGCTCCTGGGGGGAACAAAGAATTGATGAGGATGGGTGACTTTCTGAGCGTTCCAATAAATCTCTCCGGCTTGCAACGGTAAAAGACCGATTAACGCCTTTAATAGCGTGGTTTTACCCGATCCAATGGGGCCTGTAATTGCCGTAAAACTACCGCGCTCAAGCCGCAAACAGACATCGGTAATGCCGCGATCTGTACCGGGGTAGCGATAGGTTAAGTTGAGAGCCTCTAACGCTTGTAGGCGATCGCACTCTTGAGGGGGTTGCAGGGCGCTCAGTTGCGGCCGATTTCCCGTGAGGGTGGGTAAGTATAGGGGGTGGTGGGAGGCGATCGCTTTAGCCTCGCAACCTAAGAATCCTTCCATCCGCTCAAAAGACACTTCTGTTTGTTTGGAAAGCGCTAAAAAACTTCCCAAAAAGCCCAGAAAATAGGTGACATAGGATAAGTAATACACGAATAGGGCAAAATCTCCCACAGAGAGCGCACTGGCATCAGCTTGCATCGAGCGAGCGGCAAAAAATAGAATTGCCCCAGTCCCTAAGCTGACTAAGTTTTCAAAACTGGAGTCTAAGAGCGTGGAAAAGAACCGATCTTGCACCATCAACTGGCGACGGCGATCGCACAAGCGCTGAAAGCGATCTAATACCGTAGGTTCGGCTCCCGCGACTTGAATTGCTTGAATCGCGCTAAAGATTTCTCCAATCAATCCCGTAACTTGCTGAGTGGCTTGACGGCTGGCGCGGCGATAGCGTTTAATCCGATTGGTCAGCAAGTGAACGAGCGCAGCAATGAACGCTAGGGGTAGAAAAACAAACAGGGTAATTTGAGCATTGACGCTGAACAGAAGCAGCAGCGAACCCACCGCAAACACCCCTTCGCCCAAAATTTCATTCGTCCCAACCACCATATCCTCAATTTGGGTGGCATCATCCCGAAAAAAGCCGATCGCTTCTCCAGGAGAAAGCAAGGCATCTGGCTTGCCACTTGCAATTAAAGGTTCGCCCCCAGGACGTTCCAGCAATTTCGCCAAGAGGTTGCGCCGAATCAAAGCACTCATCGTGAAGCGGTGTTGCGTTTTGGTAATTCGGCCGGTCAAGATTGCAACAATCCGAGCAATACCCGTTGCTAGAAATAGGGCTATCCAAACCCACGGTGAAAGGCTAAAGTCAGATTTGGCGGTTAAAGTATTAAAGAATTCGCGAATAATCAAGCCTGGGATAGCAGGCAATCCCGCAATGAAAAGCCACAGAAAAGTATCAGCCCCGTACAAGCGGGGCGCGTAACTCAGCATTTGCCACAGGAGAGGCCAAATTGAGACGCGGTGTGTTGCCATTCATTTCCCCCGATATAGAGCAGATTCTAAAGGTACGGCGACCTACGCCGAATCCCTAAGTCTGTGCGTCGGTGTTTCAGTGTAGTAGAAAACAGGGTCAGGGTGAAGCAGGTTTGTCCGGGTAAGGGCGGATCGAGGGTTAAATCTCCCTGATGCGATCGCGCAATTTCCCGTGCTAGGCTCAATCCTAAACCCAGACCTTCCACTTGGCGCGTCCGGGCCGGGTCGCCGCGATAGAAACGCTCAAAGATCCGATCGCGATCGCTCTGAGCAATCTCGTTTGAGGCATTACTCACCTGAATCGAAACTCCCTGGGTGTGGCGGTTGGCAGTAATCTGAATCCACCCCTTGGGGAGATTATATTTAATGGCATTGCTAATCAAGTTTTGCAAGACTTGAATCAGCAGATCGCGATCGCCCCAAACATCCAACCCCGGAGCAATCTTGGCTTGCACCTCCAGATCGGGTGCTAGCAGTTCAATATCCTCTAACATTTCAGTTAGCAAGCTTGATAAATCGATCTTTGTGCGATGCAAGCTCATCTGTCCGGCGTCGGCGAGGGATAGCAGCAACAACTTCCGCACGATCTCGCTGAGGCGGCGGACTTCATCAAGTAAATGACTCAGGCTTTGCTGAATTTCCGAACCCGGTTCGGCTTGTTGCAGGGTGCGTTCGAGTTCTCCTTGCAAAATGGTGAGGGGGGTTTTCAGTTCGTGCGCCGCATCGCCACTAAAGCGAGACGCTTGCTTAAAGCCGCGTTCCAAGCGTTCCAACATCTGGTTAAACACTTGAATTAACTCAATAAATTCTAGATCGGCACTCTCGATGGGGACGCGCTGTTCTAAACCGTTAGCAGTGACATTAGCAACCACCTGAGTTAAGCGTTGGATAGAAGATAAGCTACTCCCAGCAATGGCCCACGCACCTCCAGCCACCAGCAGCAACACCCCTGGAATCGCAACGACAAAGATGTTGCGGACGATCGCCATCTCTTGGGTAACAGCATTCAGGCTGACTGCGATCGCCACTTGAGCAAAAGGCGTTGTCACCGCCCCAATGCGCCATCGCCCGCTAGCCGTTTGCTGAGTCATAAACCGAGGCGCGGGTGGGGGTGGACGTTGACCCGGAGAAGGGGAGGGAAACGGCAGACTTGAGGGGCGCGAGATCCACAAATTCTGAGTTTCTAGACCGGCATCCCATTGGGGGGAACCATACAAGACATTGCCCTCGGCATCGATGACTAACACTGCGATGGGCGTATTGGTGGGGATACCTAACTCGCGGCGCAAGGAGGCTTCATCAGCGTGCCAGCGATCCAAGGGACGGGGACGACCAACCCGGATCAGTTGGTTTTCTAATTCTGCGTCTAAACGATTGACTTTGGCATCATAAATTAACCACCAGGAAATCAACCCAAACCCCACTAGGGCGCTACCGGCGAGAATGGCGGATAATAGGGCAATGCGGATGCGGAAAGAGCGCAGTTTTGCCATTTAACGTTGTTTGCCGTCGTCGCGAAACCGATAGCCCACGCCGCGAATGCTTTCGATCCAACCTGCGCCACCAATCCCATCAATCTTTTTGCGAATGCGCTGCACGCAGACATCGACAACGTTGGTACTGGGGTTGAAGTCGTATCCCCAGATATGTTCGAGGATTTGGGTGCGGGTAAAGACGCGTCCGGGCGATCGCATCAGGTATTCTAAAAGATTGAATTCGCGGCTGGTTAGTTCTACAATCTGGCAATCGCAAGTCACTTCCCGTGCAATCCGATCGAGCTTTAAAGGGCCAACGCAGAGGAGGTTTTGGCGATCGCCCGCACTCCGGCGTACCACTGCATGTAGGCGAGCAATCAGTTCTTCAACAAAGAAGGGTTTGGCGATGTAGTCGTCTGCCCCTAAGTTTAGACCTTCTAGGCGATCGTCCAATTCGTTGCGAGCTGTTAGCAGCAAGATTGGCACGTTATGACCCTGGCGGCGCAGGCTTTTGAGGATAGACAGCCCATCTTTACCGGGTACCATAATATCCAGCACCAGGGCATCATAGGTATTATCCAAAGCGCGCCGATACCCTTCGTCCCCATTGTCGCAATAATCGACAACAAAGCCCTGTTCCTTCAACCCAGCGCGGACAAAGTTGGCAATTTTTGCCTCGTCTTCAATAAATAGAATATGCATGGGTTTTTCAAGCATCGAATAGCTTGCCAGCCTTACCCAGTCTAACCTTTAGAGACAATCTGCTGGCGAGCAAGGGCTGAGTTGAAGGACTTACCAGCAGCATACCCCACCGCTTGAAAGTGGCGATCGCGTCAAACGATCAATCCCGGCGCTGTCATCTGCGATTCAGCGCCGGGATACATCAAATTAAATTCACTTTAACTTCTCGCAAACCTCTACACTGAGATAAGCATTTCTTAGATCGGCATCAGCCAGATTCGTATCTGTTAAGTTCGCATCTCTTAGATTCGTTTGAGTGAAATTTGTTTCAGTTAAGTTTGCCCCAATTAGGATTGCTCCAGAAAGGTTGGCGCGGCTTAAGTTGGTTCTAGTTAGATTCGCTTTTGTTAAATTAGCACCACTCAGATTAATGCCTTTTAAGTTCAGGTTTCTGAGATTGGCTGCCATTAAGTTCAAATTCCTGAAATCTCTTTGACCGGCGGCATATCGGCTATAGAATTCGTTAATATTCATAATGAGAAGACTCCTAGAAATCATGGGGCGATCGCACTTAGTCCTAAATCTCAATTCTAATTAGTATCGAAACCTGCTTTTACTCTGTCTGTGTCTAGAAATTTCCTTGCGCTTCCGTTTTTCGCTCGGTGTTTCAAAATGTCGGTTTTTTCTCAGGTCTGGAAAAACTCCGGCTTTGGAAACCTCTCGTTTAAACCGACGCAATGCAGACTCGATGCCTTCGTTCTCACCCAGAATAATTTGGGTCATTGATCCTCGTCAATTATTCAATAAATTAATAAAGGCTGATGAGAAAGACGCTCATCATTAAGAAGTCTCCTACCAGCCCTATCTTTGACAATTCAAAAAGGATTTATACAATCCTTAACTGTTAATAACGCCGAGAAGAACCGCCCTGATTTGACCATTTGCCAGAAGCGCCCCTCTCTTCACGAGGTCTTGCCTTATTCACCTTCAAATCCCGCCCCATCCATTCAGCACCGTCTAGGGCCTCAATTGCAGCGTTTTCTTCTGCTTCTGTTCCCATTTCAACAAAACCAAATCCACGCATCTGCCCTGTTTCTCGGTCTGTCGGTAACTGAACCCGCTTGACCGTACCATATTCAGCAAATGCTTCGCTCAATCCATCCTGCGTCACTGCATAGGATAAATTACCCACGTAAATCGACATAAACAATCTCCAAAATCATGAAGTGTAGAGAATTAGATTCGGAGAGACGTTTTGAGAACGAATTACATGACCGAAAATAAGCCTTACCTAAGACAGTAGCACACAAATGGCAGAATTCAAGACATCGAGATTCTCCATCAAGTCTCAATTTTGCCGATAGAGACAAAAATTACAAAATTGTAATTGAGACTCAGGGCGATTTGTAATTTGGGTTGCGCTTAATCGAAACATAGATGTCGTTTGAGATTCAACCCAAGGAGATTAATCATGAAAAATTGTCGAATGCTAGCCCTGGTTGCCCTTCCTACCTTTTTGGGAATGTTTGAATTTGTGGCTGTGAATCAGGTTAATGCTCAAGTTCGTCCCCGGATGGCACAAAATACCCAACAACCGGAAGACCGCCGACCGCACCGGGGGCCTGATTTTGCGGCGGCTGCTGAAAAATTAGGAATTACAGAAGCTGCACTGAAAGCGGCGCTAGGGGTGACATCCGATACTCAAGCCACTCCCGGACAACGGCCTCGCCTGGATATCCCAGGGGCCGCAACTACGCTAGGCATTACCGAAGAACAACTTGCGAATGCCTTGGGAATGCCTCCCCGTCCGCCGCGCCCTGATTTTGCGGCGGCGGCTCAAAAATTGGGGGTTTCTGAAGCCGATTTGAAGGCAGCTTTAGGGGTACCCTCCACTCCCCCTGCACCGGGCGAACATCCTCCCCGTCCTGATTTTCAGGCGGCGGCGGCTAAACTGGGCGTAACTGAGGCGCAACTGATTGAAGCGTTAGGCGTTCCCCCGCGTCCGTTTCAGAATGGCCCCTCGAACCGAGGTCAATTTTCTCGATATTAGGTTCAGGTTAGTTTAACTAGGGGTGAATGCGATCGCCCTCTCTGGTCGCATTCCCCTCCGATAGTCCTCACAATCCGGTTTCAGATGTTGATTAAAAGACGACAAGTTCTAGAATTCTTAGGCGGAAGCGCCGCCGTAACGCTGGTAGGAGGTTTGGACAAACCCTCCACTTCTGCCAATCCTGGGATCATCACTCCCGCCTGCGTCGTTCGCCCCCAACAGACGGAAGGCCCCTATTTTGTGGATGAAAAGCTTAACCGTTCCGATATCCGCTCAGACCCCTCTAATGGGCTAGTCAAGCCGGGGGTGCCGTTGCAGTTGATTTTTCAAGTTTCGCAGGTTGGCGCGGGGTTGTGTCGCCCGCTAGCAGGGGCTGCGGTGGATGTTTGGCACTGCGATGCCCTGGGGGTATATTCCGATGTTAGCGATCGCAACTCTAACACGATTGGGCAAAAGTTCCTGCGCGGCTACCAGGTGACGGACGCCAATGGTAGGGTTGAATTTCTCACCCTTTACCCCGGTTGGTATCCAGGGAGAACAGTTCACATCCATTTCAAAATTCGCACCAACGCCTCGCCCAGCTATGAGTTTACCTCGCAACTTTACTTTGACGATGCTTTGAGCGATCGCCTTCACGCCCAACCCCCCTATTCCGCCCAGGGACAGCGCCGCCAACGGAATAACCAAGATGGCATCTTTCGTAGGGGTGGCGAACAACTGATGCTTTCGCTAACCCCCCAGGGGGAAGGCTATCGCGGCATTTTTGATATCGGGCTTCAAATTCCCTAACGTAGGCGCACTCACGCTAAAATTAACAGATTCGCGATCGCTACGCATAGCTGCATTCCCCAGACCCGTACTTTTTCAACCAATGGGCAATTTCTTGGTTTACCCGTTCTGGGTGTTCGTCGTAGGGACAGTGACCCGCATCTTCAATTTCGACTAACTTCAGATGGGGACTGTGTTCGGTGAGTTGTCGTCCCCAAGCAATCGGAATCACTTTATCCTGCTGACCCCACAAGACCAAAGTGGGTGAAGTAATTTGGGGTAATAAATCTTTGACATTTGGGGCAAAATCTCGCCGAGTCCGCGCTTTAGATAAGCGACAAAACACCCCAGCGGCCCCTCTATCAAGGGGAGGAGTGGTAAACAAAGCAACCAGTTCCTCGTTCACCACCTCCGGATTAACATAAATCTTTTTGAGGACAGAACGAATAATTCCGGGTTTGCGGGTGATGAGTTGAAATAGAGGACGCAGTAGAAGCGGGGAAGCGAAAAAGCTTTCTAAACTCCCAACTAGCGGTTGCAATTTGGCGGGTAAAACCTCTTGACGAGAAGCGGGAATCGTCAGCAGGATCAATCCTCCTACCATTTCAGGATACGCCGCAGCCGTTGCGATCGCCACCAGCGCCCCCAAAGAATGACCCACCAAAATCACCGGCGTTCTAATCCAAGTTCGCCAAAAATCATAAACCTGTTCCATCCACAGCGTCACCCCATATTCGGCGGGCGCTTTTTCCGATGCGCCAAACCCCAACAAATCCATTGCATACACCGTATGAGATTCGCTTAAGGGGTGTAAATTATAGCGCCACTGACCCAACGCCGACCCAAACCCATGCAAAAACAGTAACGGCGGATTCGTTGCAGCAGCAGTTGAACGAATATAAGTGTAGCGAACTTGCCAACCCCGCCAAGCCCAGTCGCGTTGTGCGCCAATTTTTGAATACCAAGAAGGAGTTGCAGAGGACATTGTTTTTATTGGGAATTGGGAGTTGGGGAAGAAGGGAATTGGGAATTGGGAGTTAGGGGTTGGGGAAAGAGGGGAGTTGGGAATTGGGAGTTAGGGGTTGGGGAAAGAGGGGAGTTGGGAATTG